>NZ_LZMJ01000070.1:0-275610 GCF_001665495.1 Rhodococcus sp. 852002-51564_SCH6189132-a | reverse complement strand
CCCCCGGCCCCCTCGGGGAAAAAAAACCCGGGGGTCCCCTCCGGGGATACATAGCCCCCCCCAACCACCGCCAAACGGGGGGGGGGGGGGGGGGGGCCCCCCCCCCCCCCCCCCCCCCCCGCCGTCGTCGAAATGCGACGAAGGTCCCTGTGATCCGGGAGATCGGGACGTCCCGCGGACCGTCGGGCACTGGTACGCTCACCGAACAAAGGTTAGCCTGAGCTACCTTCGAGTCTCGTACGAACCGATCACGGGCCCCTCCGGACCCCCTAGTACGGAAGTTGAGTGATGACCGACCGTTCCAGCCTTGTCGCCGATGACGCGGGGAGGTCGGAGGGCAACTCGCAAGGAGACGTCTTCGACCTCGTCGGTATCGGTTTCGGCCCCTCGAACCTGGCGCTCGCGATCGCCGTCGAGGAGCACAACACCGACAACCCCTCCTCGGCGATCCGGGCACGTTTCTTCGAACGTCGGTCGGCCTTCGCCTGGCACCCGGGCATGCTGCTCGAGGGCGCCACGATGCAGATCGCGTTCCCCAAAGATCTGGTCACCTTCCGCAACCCCGCTAGCTCGTACAGCTTCTTCTCCTACCTGCACGACCGTGGCCGTCTCGTGGACTTCGTCAACCACCAGACCTTCTTCCCCACACGTCACGAGTTCCAGGACTATCTGCAGTGGGCGGCCACGCGCGTCGACGCCGACGTCCGCTACGGACTCGAGGTCGTCTCGGTCGAGACCGTCCGCAACCACAACGGGGTCGCCGATCTGTTCGCCGTGCGGACCGCCGACGGCGCCGTCGTGTACGCGCACAGCGTCGTGGTCGGAGTCGGACTGCGTGCCCGGCTCCCGAAGTGGGCGACCGAGTCCGCCCGCTGCTTCCACAACCACCACTTCCTCTTCCACATCGAGGACATGCCGGAGCCGCAGCACCAGCGCTTCGTGGTGGTCGGTGCGGGGCAGAGCGCGGCCGAGGTCGTGCAGTACCTGCACACGCACTACCCGCAGGCCGAGGTCCACAACGTCTTCAACCGCTTCGGGTACAGCCCGGCCGACGACAGCCCGTACGCGAACCGCATCTTCGACCCGCAGGTCGTCGACGAACTGCACGCGGCCCCGCTGTCCGAGCGTGAGCGTCTGCTCGCCCTGCACCGCAGCACCAACTACTCGGTCGTCTCGCCCGAACTCATCGAGGCGCTCTACGCGACCGAATACCGCGAACGGGTGAGCGGTCGTCGCCGCTTGTTCATGCGTCGTGCCTCGGAGGTCGTGTCGGCGATCGAGAGCGAGGCGGGAGTCACCGTCGAGATCCGCGACAATCTCGAAGGCGACACCGAGACCCTCGAGTGCGATGCGGTGGTCCTCGCGACCGGCTTCGAGCCCACGCCTCTCGCGCCGCTGCTGGGTGATCTCGCGCCCGAGGCACCCGTTCTGTCCGTCGCCCGCGACTACCGTCTGCCGCTGCCCGAGAACGTCACGGCCGACGTCTACCTGCAGGGCGGAACCGAGAAGACACACGGTCTGACCGCGTCGTTGCTGTCCAACGCAGCGATCCGCGCGGGTGAGATCCTGACCTCGATCGTCGAACGCCGAGAGCTCCGTCTGCCCGGAGCCGGGGGAGGAATCGACGAGCTTGGTAGGATATCGGACCATCACACCTACGCAACAAGTGAGGCGAGATGAGCACGAATCCATTTGACGACGAAGACGGCCGCTTCTACGTCCTCATCAATGATGAGGAGCAGTACTCGCTGTGGCCGACCTTCGCCGAGGTTCCGCAGGGGTGGCGGGTGGTATTCGGCGAAGAGTCGCGCGCCGCTTGCGTCGAGTACGTCGAGCAGAATTGGACCGATATGCGTCCGAAGAGCCTTCGCGACGCAATGGAAGCCGACGAGAAGGCCCGCCAGGGCAGCTGAACGCTTCCGTCAGATCCGCCGAGAGTCACGCCCGCGCCGAAAGCGCAGCGTGGCTCTCGTCGTTTGTACGGACGATCCTGCCTCCCGGCCCGACGACGACCCGTGTGGGTCGAGAGGTATCGGGCCCGTGGCCAGGGGACCCGACGCGATCGGGCCCGTCGGTATCGGGCCGGTGGCGATCGGACCGGTGGCGATCGGTCCTGTCGCGATGGGGCCCGTCCCGGGAGCTGTGGGTATCGGGCCGGTGTGCAGCGATCCCACCGGGATGGGACCCGTGGCGGGGCCGGGCGCCGGACGCCACACCGGGCGGCTCTTGTCGAGCCGGATCCGGGGGATCCGCCGCAGCTGCGGGCGACGCAGCGCGCCGACGCGGAGGACACCGCGCGGGTTGCGCGTGCGGCGGGCGAGCCATTCACCGAGCGTGACACCCGCGGCGAGCGCGCACCCGATACCGAACGCCGAGAACAGCGCCGTCATGCCGGTAGCCATCTGATTGCGGAGCATCGCGTACAGGCCGCGATAGAGGGCGAGACCGGGCAGCAGCGGCGTGATGCCGGCGACCGCGACGACCAGCGGTGGCGTGAGCGCGCGGCGGGCCATCAGACCACCGGCGAAACCGATGACGGTCGCGGCCAGCGCCGACGAGATGATCGGACCGAGCGACAACCCGAGCGCGAGCTGGTAGCCGAGGCTGCCGGTGGCGCCGGCGAGCGCGGCGACCGTGAGAGCGCGACGTTCGGCGTAGCAGGCGACGGCGTAGAACAACGCCGCCGCGGCACCGGCGAGGATCTTCGTCGGCAGCTGTGTGAGGTCGGGAAGTGCCTCGTAACTGATGAGAGGGAGTTCGGCGCCGAACACCGACGCGACCCGCAGGGTCGTCGCGACACCCGCGACGATGCCGCCCGTCATCATCAGCACTTCGAAGAAACGCGCCGACGCCGTGATGGGGGCCCCGGTGATGGCGTCCTGCACCGAACCCACGAGCGACAGACCGGACAGCAGCACCGTCACGCCGGCCGCGATGATGAGTCCCGGTGACACTTCGATCCCGATCGTCTCCCGTATCCCGTACAGCGTGATCGCCGGGGCTGTCGCGACGATGCCGCCCACCAGATGCTGGAAGAAGAACGGCAACCCGGCCGCGTTGAGTTTGCGGTTGACGCGGTCGATCACGAACGTCGAACCGAAGGCGACGAGCGCAACCAGCGCGTCGCCGCCGAGGAGCACGGAGATCGAGGCGGCCATCGCCGACCACGCGATCGTCGCCACCCAACGGTTGTACGGATGCGCCTTGGTGGTGATGGCGAGCAGTTCTTCGTGCGCCTGCGCCGGGGAGATCGCGTCGCGGCGGACGCGGCGGGTCAGACGGTCGACGGCCGCGAGCCGCGTGAAGTCCATCGAGCGGTAGTGCACCACCCGCATCGTGCTCGACGGCGGCATGGTCGGTCCGCGATAGGCCGACAGCACGATCGAGTTGTAGGTGACGTCGACGTCGCACTGCGCCAGACCGTAGGTGGCAGCGACGAACCGCACCTGTTCGGCGGTGTCGATCGCGCCGGTGCCCGAGGCGAGCAGGACCTCACCGACACGCACGGCGACGTCGAGCGCCTCGGCGACCACTGCATCGTCGGTCAGATCGATCGGCTGCAGTGGCGCCGGCGCCTCGGTGACCGCGTCGATGGTCGCGCGGCGGGTACCGAGAACCCGATCGAGGAAGTCGTCGAAGCGGCTCACCGTCCGCGGCCTCCGGTACGGCTGGGGGAAACGGGGAGGGTGGGCATGCAATCCACCGTAACGAAGGCGGGTGGGTGCGCGCCGAGAGTGTGACGCGCTATATGATGGCGTCGCTCACGCGTCGTCCGCGACCGTCGAGTTCTGTGCCTCCTTAGCTCAGTGGTAGAGCACTCGCCTTGTAAGCGAGCGGTCGTCAGTTCAATCCTGACAGGGGGCTCCAGTAGGGCCCGTCGCGTACCGCGCGGGCCTGTTTCATCCGGTGCTGCTGTGAACCGCTGCGAAGACCACGAACACGGCGAACAGTGCCGCGACGCCGAGGCACGCACCGATCAGAGCTTCGCGGCGATGCGTCGCCGTGCCCCTGTCGACCCGTTCGAGACCGATCCATCCGCACACCACTGCGACCAGACCTGCGGGGATCGCGACGAAGTCGCCGATGACGGGTACGAAGGCGAAGACGAGCGCGACGATCCCTGCGGTCAGTGCCGTGTTTCCGGCGCCGTTGCGGGGCGGGACCGGGGTCAAGCGGTTTGCGGTCATCGTCCCTCGATCCGGGAGGCACACATGCACGGGCGGGTGTTCGCCCGGACCGGATCCCTGTCCCGTCGAAGGCGAGAAGGACAATTTACATCGGAAGACGGGGCTCCGGGAGGGTTGCCGGGCCGTTGCCGTCCTGCTCCGGCCGGTGGTGTTCACCGAGGCGGAGTGCTCGGCGCTCGGACAGGTCGATCACCGGCGCAATCGTGTGCGGCGCCTCGTGGAGGTCGTGCGCCGCGGCGACGCGCCCGAATACGAGGGCGACCACCGGGGATGCCGTGAGCCATCCGAGCAGCGGCCAATCGATCCAGGTCATATCCGGAGAACGGTTCGGGCGCACGGAGCGTCAACGGATCCGCCGCAGTTCACCCGGTTGTTCACCCTCCGCATGTCACTGCAGGGGCGTGTGAATACGGAAGTGACGAAATGGATCGGATATCAGGACTTCGAGGATTCGAATGCGTCCATATCGACGAATATCAGCCGTCCGTCGTCGAGTGCCACAGCCCAGCGGCGCACGCGCGCCCAGTCGCGACCCAGCTTGTCGCCCACGGCTTCCTGTGCTGGACCGAAGTCTTCGACGATCGTGCCGGGACAGGCCTTGGTGCCCGCGACACCCGCGCGTACGACGACCTTCGAGCCCACAGCAGGCTTCGGGGGAGTATTCGACGATCCGGCCATAACTCGAATCATGCCATCAGTGGAAAGAATCGACCGGGCAAACACGGATTATCCGCATCGGACGAATGTGGCGATTCGGGTGGAATATCCCTTTCGTGTTGTTCTTTCCACCAGAAACGACTTCGCCCACGCCGGTCGGCGTGGGCGAAGAGGTTCTCGAATCGGAGAAACAATGGCCGGTCAGCGCAGTGCGAGCTTCTCGCGCGCCTGATCGACGAACTCGGAATCGACCATGAGGTCGTAGCGCGAGGCCTCGATGCTCTTTCTCGAGACGAAGTCGCGGCGTCCCCCAGTGCTCCAGTGGGTGAAGAAGCCGAGTGATCCGCCCCACACCGCGCCGAAGGCGACAGCGGTGAGGATCACGGTGGCCATGCCGGTGGCAGGCAGGAGCAGTGCCAGGAGCAGACCGAAGAGCAGGCCCGTCCAGACGCCTGCGGCGGCGCCGCGAAGGGCGGCCTTGCCGTTGGTCATGCGGCCTTCGATGTGTTCGACGGTGGTGACTCCCTGGCCCACGACCCGCAGGTACTCGACGGGAAAGCCTTCGTCGGACAGGTGGTCGATGGCCCTCTCGACGGCGTCGTAGGTGCGGTAGCTCTCGAGGACGGTTTCGGATTCGGTGTAGTGCCCGGGTGTCGGTGCGTAGATATCTGTCATGCGTTCCCCTTCGTCGACGATTGGAACGATACGCTCATCGTAGCGTATCGTTTCGTAGTGTTTGATTCGGGGTCGCCTTGTCGGGGAGACTCGGGAATCCTGCGGGTGTATGCCCGCGCGAGGAGGATGTAGACATGGTGGGCGAGGTCGAGACGGAATCCGTGGCCCTGACGTCGCGGCGCCCCGTCAAGGAGCGTGCCGGGACCGACGCGCGCATCGTGAAGGCCGCGCTCGAGATCCTGCGGCTTCACGGGCCCAACCGCGTCACCGTCGAGGCGGTCGCGGCGCTGTCGGGCGTCGCGAAGACGACGATCTACCGGCGCTACGCGAACCGTGAGGAGATCCTCGACGCGGCATTGCACTCGCAGGTCGCCTCCCCGTGCGTGCCCGACGGGCTGTGCGTCTACGACCGCGTCAAATGGACCCTCGAGCTGATCCGTCGCGGACTGTCGAACGAAGTGGGCATGGGCAGTGTCGGCGCACTGCTCACCGACCAGGAACCCGAGTTCACCGAGTCGATCCGGGAGATCATCAATGCCCGGAGCGAGGTCGTCGCCGACGTGCTCCGCACCGCGATCGAGTCGGGCGCGATCCGCAAGGACATCGACGTCGACACCGCCGTCTCGATGCTCGTCGGCGCGTATCTCGGCGCCTACCTGCGTCACGGCGAGGTGGGGGAGTCCTGGGCGGACGAGGTCGTCCACATCGTCTGCCCCGAACTGGAACCGGACCCGCAGGCGCAGTGATCGTAGGCCCGCCCTTCGGGTCGATCGATCGTAGGCCCGCCCCGCAGGTCGATCGGTCGTAGGCTCGACCCGTGACCGAGTCGAGTCGATGCGTGGTGGCGGTCGTGGGATCGCTGAACCTCGACCTGACGGTCGTCGTGGCACGTGCTCCCGAAGAAGGTGAGACGGTACTCGGCCGGCATCTGCGCACCTATCCGGGAGGCAAGGGCGCGAACCAGGCCATCGGTGCTGCCCGCCTGGCTCCCACCGCCATCGTCGGCGCGGTGGGCAGCGATCATGCCGCTGACGTACTGCGCGGCGTGCAACAGAGGGCAGGGGTCGACACCTCCCATCTGCGCACCACACCGGGCCCGACCGGCCGGGCCGTCATCCTCGTCTCCGACGACGGGCAGAACCGGATCGTCGTCGTACCCGAGGCCAATTCGTTGCTCGAGGCCGAGGACGTGACCGCAGCACTCGATGCCCTCGATCCCGCGGTGGTGCTCACCCAACTCGAGCTGCTCCCCGCAGTGACCTGGGCCGCCGCCCAGTGGGCGCGCGATCACGACCGCCGGTTCGTGCTCAATCCGAGCCCGGTGATCGACCTGGACGAATACGTCCTCGCCGGCGCCGATCCGCTCGTACTCAACGAGCAGGAAGCCCTGCACTACGCGGGTCTTCCCGCAGGGACCCCCTTCGACGCGATCGTGACCCGCCTGCTCGAACAGGTGCGCACCGTGGTGATCACCCGTGGTGGGGAGGACGTCGTGGTCGGAACCGAGGACGCGATCGAACATCTGCGGGTCCCGCAGGTGGACGTCGTCGACACGACGGGGGCGGGCGATCATTTCGCCGGCACGCTCGCCGCGTTGCTCGGCACGGGGGAGGACCTGTTCGCGGCAGCGCGCCGGGCATCGGCCGACGCTGCCCGGCTGGTCGCATCCCGCCGCTCCGATCGCTGACACGGCGAGGAACTACGTCAGGGCGGCGGAAGCAGCTCGCCCTTGCCGCTGCGCAACCAGCGCCCGGGAAGCCGGCCGGCGAGGTCGCCGAGCGGACCGACGGCCCCGCGCAGCAGCTCGACCGTTTCCTGCAACATGTCGATGCTCGCGTTCATCTGCGAGATGCCGGGCGTGAGATGCGCGAGGGTCTCCGAGAGCGAGACGATCTGATCGAGCGGACCGCCCTCGGCGAGCAGTCGTTCGAGGGCGCCCCGTTCGGAGAGCAGGACGTCGAGGACGCCGCCCTGGGCGAGGGCCCGCTCGACGACCCCACCGGGCCGGATCGCCACATCGACGATGCCGCCCGGCGCGGTGAGCCGTTCCACCGCGCCGTCCTGGGCGAGCAGCCGTTCGAGCGGGCCGTCGTGCGCGGTGAGGCGATCGAGCAGACCCCCTTCCGACACGAGACGGTCGAGGGCACCGTCGTCGGCGAGGATCCGGTCGAGGGGACCACCCGGTGCGGTGAGCCGGTCGACGGGTCCGCCCGGTTCGAGCAACCGATCGAGCAGGCCACCCGGCTCGGTGAGCCGATCCACGGGACCGCCCGGCGCGAGCAGCCGGTCGAGGGGACCGCCGGGACGCAACGCGTGACCGAGTCCACGGTCCTCCGACGTGAGCTTCGAGATCTGCTGCAGCAGACCCACCGAACTGCGGGTGTCGGGCAGGCCGACCGCGCCGAGCGCGGAGTAGGTGGTGGGCGACACCGCGACCCGCACGGTGCCGACGACCGTCTCGGCGACGCTCAGGGCGACCTCTGCGGCGGTCAGACCCACACGCACCGGCATCACGAGTACGGACCCGAGGTTCATGGAACCGACTGTAACGGTCAGTGCTCGAGAACGTCAGTCCGAGAACGTGAGGCCCGAGAACGTCAGTGCACGAGTTTGAGACCGACCACGCACAGCACGATGCCCGCGATCAGTGCGAGCTTCAGCAGCGAGGCGGTCTCGGTGCCGGTGACCATCGCATATCCGACCGTGAGAGCGGCGCCGATACCCACCCAGATCGCGTAGGACGTCCCGACCGGCAGGGTGCGCAGGGCATACGCGAGCCCGGCCATGCTCAGGACGAGGGCGACGACGAACACCAGTGTCGGGGTGAGCCGGCTGAAACCGGCAGATCTGCCGAGGGCTGTAGCCCACACGGCTTCGAGCACACCGGAGAGGACGAGAACGATCCAGGCCATGACGTACAACGCTCCTGCACCGTCTTGTCGCTGGCCGGGTACGGTGCGCTCGTCCGGGAGGCCGACCGGCGGCCACCTCCGTCGAGGTTAGGAATTCCGGGCGAGTATTGGCAAATTGCTCAGGACACGCGCAGTAGCTGCGATTCCTGCGCAATCACCGTGCACGAACATCCGCCGTCCAGTTCGATGCAGTCGAGAACGAGGGTGTGCCGCACGATCTCGAAGTCGACGCAGTCGGGTTCGGTGCAGTCGACCCGAGTATCGGCGTGGAGCACGAGAGTGCCGTGGCAGTGGTCGAGATCGTGGTTGCACTGTGAACACGTCATGCATCACTTGATAGCACTGCCGTCGGACAGGTTCTCCGAGCTCATACATGGGGATCACGGACGTGGTCGGGAAGGCCCCGCGGAACGCGTGGTCGTTGTTCGTCGCCGAGCCCGCACTCGGCCTGCTCGACGCCGTCTTCGGCGGGGTGCCCGCACCCATCGTCCGCACGGCCTACCGCCTCACCGCGATCGAACGCGAGATCCAGCATCCGTCCGGCAGCGCCGCACGCGACACCTCGTGGGTCGAACTGGACGCCTTCCTCCACGAACCGTGTGCGGACAGCAACGCGCCGGCCGCCACGCTTCCCGTCGAACAGGGAAGTCGTGACGACCGGCGCGTGAGTGCCGGGCCGGTGAGTGCTACCGGCTAGTGCGTTCCGGCGGTCTCGGGGACCGACACCTCCACCGCATCCGCCTCGGGCTCCGGGGCCCGCCGGACGAACAGCGAGCCGACGACGGCGATCACCGCGATCACCGCGCCCCATGTGAAGGCGCCGTGGACACCGTCCGCGAGGGCACCGGCGGGATCGCCGGCGCTCTCGGCGCTCTCGGCGCCCGCGACGGTCGTGCGGGTCAGCACCGTGATGAACAGCGCCGTACCGGCCGCGCCGGCGACCTGCTGCATCGTGCTGACGATGGCACTGCCGTGGGAGTACAGCCGTCGCGGCAGCGCCCCGAGTGCCGAGGTCAGCAGCGGCGAGAACATCAACGCGAGGCCGATGTTGAGCAGCACGTGCCAGGCGATGACCGTGCCGATCGCGGTGGTCGCGTCGAAGGTCGTCATGCCCCACATCGCGACGCAGGCGATGATCGCGCCCGGTGCGACGAGCGGCCGCGGACCGAACCGGTCGAACAGGCGTCCGACGATGTAGCCGAGCAGACCCATGACCAGACCACCGGGCAGCAGCATCAGGCCGGTGGTCAGCGTCGACTGACCCAGCACGTTCTGCAGGTAGATCGGCAGCAGGATGAGGGTGCCGAACAGCGACATCATGCTCACGGACACGAGTGCGACCGCGAGGGAGAACGCCGGGGTACGGAACGCGCGCATGTCCAGCAGCGCGCCGTCGCCGAGGCGGATCTGACGCAGGACGAAGACCGTCAAGGACGCGATGCCGACGACCAGCGGCAGCCACGGCGGCATGAGCGGATCGCCCTCGGCGGCCTCACCGAGACTGCTCAGACCGAAGACGAGACCGCTGAACCCGAGGGCCGACAACACCACCGACGGAGCGTCGAGCGGAACCGCGACCGGTTCGGTGACGCTGCGGATCCAGCTCAGGCCGAGCGCCGTCGCGACGACCGCGATCGGCAGCACCAGCCAGAACATCCACCGCCAGCTCAGCTGGTCGAGCACGACGCCACCGATGGTCGGGCCGACCGCGGGAGCGACCGCGATGACGATCGAGATCACGCCCATCGTGCGACCGCGACGATCGGCGGGAACCAGATTGAGCACCGTCGTGAACAGCAGCGGCAACATCACCGCGGTGCCCACGGCCTGGACGACACGACCCAGCACGAGGACCGGGAAGATCGGGGCGCTCGCGGCGATCAGGGTGCCGAGCAGGAAGCTGCCCATCGCGATCGCGAAGACCGTGCGCAGCGACAGCCGGGTGAGCAGGTAACCCGTGATCGGGATGACGACGGCCATGGTCAGCATGAACGCCGTGGTGAGCCATTGGGCGGTGGCCGCGCCGACGTCGAACTCGACCATCAGCTTCGGCAACGCGACGCTCATGATCGTCTCGTTGAGGATGACGACGAATGCGGCCCCGACGAGAACGGCGATCAGCAGACCGGCGCGCGGTGCGGCAGCGGCCTGCGGCTCGGCCGTACCGGCCGGGGCTGGGGAACTCGGTGGAGTAGAAGACACGAGGAACTCAACGGGATACCGGTCGGAATTGTTCCGCCGATATCCCGTCGAGCGGAGATCAGTCCGGGACGTGCTCGCCGTGACCCTGTTCGCGCAGCGCGTCCTTGATCTTCCGATGCGCGCGGTCGAGCGATTCGGGCGACGGATCCTTCTCGGCCGTCGCGAAGTCGAAGTCGCCGAGGGAGTAGGCGGGGAAGACGTGCAGATGCAGGTGGGGGACCTCCAGGCCGGCGATCATCAGGCCGGCGCGCGGGGCGTCGAAGGCGGCGGTGACGGCGCGGCCGAGGATGCGGGCGACGTCGTTCACCTTCGCCCACAGGTCGTCGTCCACGCTCTGCCAGTGGTCGACCTCCTGCCGCGGCACGACCAGCACGTGCCCCTCGGTGAAGGGGTTGATGGTCAGGAAGGAGACGACGTCGTCGTCCTGCCAGACGAAGCGGCCCGGCAGTTCACCGGCGATGATCTTGCTGAACACGGAAGTCATACCGGGAGGATAAGGGACACCTGGTTCACCGGAGCTGTTCCCCGACATCGGCCGCGGCGACGGTGAGGACGAGCAGCGGCACGACCTTCTCCGGTGCGATCCGGTAGCGGTTGCGGCTCTCCTGCTCGACCACGCGCGCAGCCGACAGTGCCCGGAGATGGTGGTAGAGCCGGCCGGTCGACGTGAGGTCGGTGGCCTCCTGGAGTTCGGTGGCGGTGGCGGGACCGCGCAGCAGGGTCCGCACGATCGCCAGTCGCGCGGGGTTGCCCAGCGCGTCGAGGACGGCGGCGACGGGAACCGGATCGAGCGCGAGGGATGCACCCGCGTCGTACTCGATGTTCCAGCGGACGTTCCCGTGCAGGGAGACCGCGCCCCCGTAGGTCACGAACCCGGTGCCCGCCGCCACGGGACCGGCACCACCGGGACCGTCCCCGGCGCCCGGGCGGGTCGCGTCGCCCTCGAGGATCCGCACACGGCGTTCGAGATCCGCGAGCCGGGCCTCGTACTCGTCGTTCACGTCGCCGTCGCTCACATCGCGCAGCGTATCCGCTCGAGGAAATCGGGATCGTTCGCTGCCGCGGCGAGCATCTCCTGGTGGGCGAACGATTCGAGGGCTCCCGCGTAGTCGCTGTCCGACATGCCGGACGCGAGCATCACCGTGGTCGCGATCGTGCCGTCGTCGCGGCGGAAGGTGATCGCGTCGGTGAGGACGCCGGGCAGGCTGCCGCCCTTGAAACCGATTCCCTCGAATCCCGGAAGCGGGGACGGTTGCCATTCGAGGTGGGTGCGCGCGAGGTCGCCGCCGGCACCGAACGAGCCGTCGGCGATCGCGCGATGCAGGGCGGTGAGTTCGGCGGCCGATCCGGTGTTGTCGAAGCGCTGGACGCGGTCGACCCGGGCGAACAGATCCTCCGGCACCGGGTTCTGCGCCACTTCGGTGCGGTAGGCCGGGTCGGAGGCATAGCGGCGCGCGGCGTCCCGGACCGCCGACGAGTCGTCGAGTGTCGGGTCGAGCAGTGCGAGCGTGTTGCCGAGCATCGTCGGTGGCGTGAAGTCGTCCCAGCCGCCCTGGGCAGCGGCCTCGCGCAGGGCGTCGTCGCCGAGCCGGTCGCGCAGGTAGTCGGGGACGGCGTTGTCGCTCTCCTGGATCATCGCCGACACCATCTCGTCGAGGGTGACGGTGTCCTCCGGGTCGTTCACGCCGAGGCGTTCGAGAGCCCGGGGGTGTGCGCCGCCGTCGGTGCCGGGGAGATGCCAGCGTTCCCAGTCGGCGAGCGGTACGCGTTCGTCGGGGGAGAGTTCGCCGGCTGCGACGGCGCGGGCATAGGCGGCGAGATGCACGACCTTCACTGCCGACGCGAGCGGTTGCCGCTCCTCGGGTCGTTGTTCGAAGGTCCCGCCGTTGCCGTCGTCGACCGCGATGGCGACCGTGTCGGAGTTCTCGGCGAGGTAGCCGATCCAGCCTTCGGCGGTGGTCACGTCGGCGGCGGGGGTGGGCACGCATTCACCGGTCGGCGCGGAGGCTCCGGCACCGGAAGATGCGGCGACGTCGGGCTCCGAGGGGTCGGTCTGTCCGCATCCGGCGAGTGCGATCACGACGCTCGTCGCGGCGAGGGTGGTTCCGATCCTGTTCGGCATGGCGATATCCGTCCGTGTCGGGGTCGTTAGTTCGGAATTTCGAACTTACGAAATAACGATAGACCGGCCGGGTGGGCGTGTCGAGAGCTCACGGCGACTCCGACGTCGCGAGCGGTCGTATCGTCGGGCTCATGGGAGGTGACGGGAGCGTGCGGGAGGCGCCGCTGCGCGTGCTCGTGGACGAACTCGTCACACACGTCCTCGTCGGGCTTCCCGCGGATCGGCGCACGGTCGTCGGTCTGTGCGGGCCGCCGGGTGCCGGGAAGAGTCGCGCCACGGCGCTGCTCGTCTACGCCCTCCGATGCGCGGGGGTCTCCACCGGACAGGTGCCGATGGACGGCTACCACCTGTCCAACCGGCAGCTCGACACCTTCGGCGCGCGGGACCGGAAGGGGGCGCCCGACACCTTCGACGTGGCCGGCTTCCGCGACATGCTGAGCCGGGTGCGGCAGTGCCGCGACGAGACGATCTACGCCCCGGATTTCTCCCGGCCGCTCGACGAACCGATCGCGGCGGTGCACGCTGTGCCGGCCGATGCCCGGGTGATCGTCACCGAGGGCAACTACCTGATGTTCGAGACCGGGGGATGGGAACACATCCGCCCGCTGCTCGACCTCGTCATCTACATCGACGCACCCCGCCGCACGCTCACGCGACGTCTCGTGCGCCGGCACCGCCACCACGGACGGGACGAGGACGGCGCACGCGAATGGGTGCGGACCGTCGATCTGCCCAATGCGGAAGCCGTTCAGCGCACGCGTTCCCGCGCCGATCTCGTGTGGAGACCGGTCCCGTAGTCTGTCCTGCGTGCGCGTACTCGTTATCGGCTCCGGTGCCCGTGAACATGCTCTTGCTCTCGCCCTGTCCCGCGACCCCGGCGTGACCGCCGTGCTGGCCGCGCCGGGCAACCCCGGTATCGCGAACGTCGCCGAGCTGTTCCCCGTCGATGCGGCCTCCGCCGACAACGTCGTCGCCCTCGCCACCGCGCAGAAGGCCGACCTCGTCGTCATAGGTCCCGAGGTTCCGCTCGTCCTCGGGGTCGCCGATGCCGTCCGCGCCGCGGGCATCCCCTGCTTCGGACCGTCCGCCGCCGCCGCACGCATCGAGGGATCGAAGGCGTTCGCGAAGGACGTCATGGCCGCCGCCGGTGTGCGCACCGCCCACAGCGAGGTCGTCGACACACCCGCGACCCTCGACGAGGCGCTCGACCGGTTCGGACCGACCTGGGTGGTCAAGGACGACGGTCTCGCTGCCGGTAAGGGCGTCGTCGTCACCACCGATCGCGCCGCCGCCCGCGACCACGCCGCCGAGATCCTCGAGAACGGGCACCCCGTCCTGCTGGAGTCCTTCCTCGACGGCCCCGAAGTCTCGCTGTTCTGCCTCGTCGACGGCGAGACGGTCGTGCCGCTGCTCCCGGCGCAGGACCACAAGCGCGTCGGCGAGGACGACACCGGCCCCAACACCGGTGGCATGGGTGCCTACACGCCGCTGCCGTGGTTGCCCGAGGGTAGCGTCGAGCGGATCGTCTCCGAGGTCGTGGAGCCCGTCGCGGCCGAGATGGTGCGCCGCGGATGCGGTTTCTCCGGACTGCTCTACGCGGGTCTGGCGATGGGCGCCGAGGGCCCGGCCGTGGTCGAGTTCAACTGCCGTTTCGGCGACCCGGAGACCCAGGCCGTGCTCGCTCTGCTCGAGTCCCCGCTGGGCGAGGCCCTGAAGGCGGTCGCCGCCGGCACGCTCGCCGAGCTCCCGCCGCTGCGCTGGAAGGACGGCGCCGCGGTGACCGTGGTGCTCGCCGCCGAGTACTACCCGTCCACCCCGCGCACCGGCGATGTGATCACCGGCGCCGAGGGCGACACGGTGCTGCACGCCGGCACGAAGCGTCGCGAGGACGGCGCGCTGGTCTCCGCAGGTGGGCGCGTGCTCAACGTGATCGGTGTGGGTGCCGATCTCGCGTCCGCGCGCGAGGCCGCTTATGATCGGCTCGCCGACGTCAAGCTGCCGGGCGGTCACTTCCGCCGCGACATCGGTCTGGCGGCCGTCGAGGGCCGGATCTCGGTCTAGCCTTTCACTCTCGTCCTTCACCCTTGCACCTACCGGGTGTATGTTGCACACTCGGTGCATTTCGATGCCGCCAGGGGTGACTGCATGGTTTCTCGAAGACGAACGCCGACGCCGGACCCGACACCGCTACGGCACCACCACGTCGTCGTCCACGGGTTGCCGGACGACGTCCTCGTCGAGCGCGACGTGCCCATCCGCACGGGCGACGGCACCGTACTGAGAGCCGACGTCTACCGTCCTGCCGACTCCGGTGAGCACGACCGCTGCCCCGTGCTGGTCGCCGTCACCCCCTACGGCAAGGACGCCGGCGTCGACCGGTATCCCGTCGACTTCGACGACCTCGCCGAATCCGGCAACCACATCGGCGATCTCGAGATCAGTGACTGCACCTCCTTCGAAGCACCGGACCCCGCCTACTGGGTTCCTCGCGGCTACGTCCTCGTCGTCGCGGACATGCGCGGTCATCACGCTAGCGGCGGCCGTCCCCGCCTGCTGCTCGGCCGGGCCGCGCTCGACTGCGCGTCCGTCGTGGAATGGGCCGGTGGTCAGGAGTGGAGCAACGGCCGCGTCGGCCTCGCCGGCGCCGACTATCTCGCCACACTGCAGTGGTACACTGCCGCGCTCAACCCGCCCTGTCTCGCGGCCATCGCACCCTGGGAAGGTGTGAGCGATCCCTGCCGCGACATCCTCACCCAGGGCGGCATCCCCGAGACCCGCTACAGCGAGTTCTGGTACAGCGCGATGAACACCGGGGCCCGCTGCGGCGCCGCCTCCCTCCGGCGGTTCACCCCGTGGTTGCGGCGCCGTTTCCCCGACTTCTTCCGTCACCTCGCCCCGCCGCCCCGGCTCGAGGACGTCACCGTGCCCGCGCTCGTCGGCGTCTCGTGGTCCGATCAGGGCCCACGCGCCCGCGGGTCGGTCGAGGGTTACCGCCGCATCGCGTCGGAGCACAAGTGGCTCTACACCCACGGCCGGAAGATGTGGCAGACCTTCTACGGCAACGAGGCCCTCGACTACCAGCGACGATTCTTCGACCGCTTCCTCAAGGACGAGGACAACGGCTTCGAGGACACCCCGCGCATCCGTCTCGAGACCCGCCACGACCTGCGCACCTATTCCGAACGCCTCGAATCCGAGTGGCCGGTCCCCGACACCCGTTACGTCGCATTCCACCTCGACCACGCGAACGCCGACCTGAGCACCACCCCGTGCGAGAGCAGCCAGTTCCGCCGCACCTTCCCCGTCGCGGGCGACGAACTCGTCTTCACCCACACCTTCGACGAGGACACCGAGATCACCGGGCACGCGGCGCTGCGTCTGTGGGTGCAGGCGAAGGACGCCAACGACATGGACCTGTTCGTCGGGCTCGCCAAGCGCGACGAGCACGGCCGCGACGTGTGGTTCGAAGGCCACGGCGGCTACGAGAAGGGATTCGTAGCCCACGGGTGGATGCGGGTCTCGCGGCGGGCGCTGGACCCGGAGGCCTCCACCGCCTACCGGCCCGTCCACGACCAGACGAAGTACTGGCCGTTGCTGCCCGACCAGATCGTGCCCGTCGACATCGAGATCATGCCGCACAGCACCTTCTTCGAAGCCGGATCGAGCCTCGTGCTCGTCATCGCCGGCCACGACCTCGACGAGAACCCACGCGTCGGGCACGATCGCACCATCAACAAGGGCTTCCACATCGTGCACGCCGGCGGACAGTTCGACTCGCATCTGCTGTTGCCGGTCGTGCCGCAACCGACGCCCGAACCCGACGCGGAGGCCACGCAGGTGAAGGTCGTCGATCGTCAGGACTATCCGATCGCGTGGGGTGCCCTCACCCGACTTCAGCGCGTCCGGCTCTGACGAACGACGCGGGCGTACTACCGTCGTCGACGTGCGCCCCGAATCCCAACGCTCCGGTATCGAGACGTTCCATGTCATGGATGTGTGGAAGGCGGCCGCCGAGCGGCAGCGCAGCCACGGCGACGTCCTGAGTCTCGCCGCCGGACAACCGTCGACCCCCGCACCCGCTCCCGTGCTCCGGGCCGCCAACCTGGCGATCGATGCGGAACTGCTGGGTTACACGGAGACCTTCGGCATCCTGCCGCTGCGCGAGGAGATCGCGGCGTACCACCGCCACAAGTACGGCATCGACGTCGACGCGGACGACGTCGTCGTCACCACCGGCTCGTCCGGCGCCTTCACCCTGGTGTTCCTCGCGGCCTTCGACGTCGGCGACACCGTGGTCGTCGCCCGCCCCGGCTACCCGGCCTACCGCAACACCCTCGCCGCGCTCGGCTGCCGCGTCGTCGAACTCGACTGCGGTCCGCAGACCCGCTACCAGCCCACCGTCGCGATGCTCGAGGAACTCGAC
Source organism: Rhodococcus sp. 852002-51564_SCH6189132-a (assembly GCF_001665495.1). Classification (NCBI taxonomy): domain Bacteria; kingdom Bacillati; phylum Actinomycetota; class Actinomycetes; order Mycobacteriales; family Nocardiaceae; genus Rhodococcus; species Rhodococcus sp. 852002-51564_SCH6189132-a. Next base: position 258,432 of record NZ_LZMJ01000070.1, on the reverse strand, counting down.
GCTCCGCCTGCGGGAATCGTCGTCGCCAGCCCCGCCAACCCGACCGGCACGATGATCGAACCGTCCGAGCTCGCGGCGCTCGCGCGCTGGTGCGACGAGCACGGCAGCCTGCTCATCTCCGACGAGATCTACCACGGCATCGAGTTCGGCACCGTCCGGTCCGAGACCGGTGAGGGCACCGGATCACCGGCGACCTCGACGGCGTGGGCGACCTCGCGCGACTCGGTGGTGATCGGCTCGGTGTCGAAGTACTTCTCGATGACCGGTTGGCGGCTCGGCTGGATGCTCGCGCCCGAGACGATGCGTCCGGCTCTGCAGCGACTCGCGTCGAACATGACGGTGTGCCCGCCGTCGGTCTCGCAGTTCGCGGCGGTCGAGGCGTTCGGGACCGAGGCCCGCACCGAACTCGACGGGCACGTCTCCCGCTACGCGGTGAACCGGGAACTGCTGCTCGAAGGGCTGCCGGATCTCGGCATCACGAAACTCGCACCGGCAGACGGCGCCTTCTACGTCTATGCCGACATCGGCCATCTGCTCGACGGCGAGAACTCGACGGCGTGGTGCGCGCGGCTGCTCCACGACACCGGGCTCGCGCTCGCACCGGGCGTCGACTTCGACACCGTGCGCGGCGGCGAGACCGTGCGGCTGTCGTTCGCGGGATCGACTGCCGACGTCACCGCGGCGCTCGACCGGCTCGCGGCCTGGCTGCCCGTCTCCTGAACGCCGTGCCGGACCGCCGCGGCCGGGTCACCGCCCGTCGGCGATGATCCGCGCGATGTTCCGTTCGGCCAGCGCCGCGATGGTCAGCGACGGGTTCGCGGTGCCGGTGCTGCCCGGGATCAGCGCGCCGTCGACGACGTAGAGACCGGGATGGCCGTGCACGCGGCCGTAACCGTCGGTCGCCTCGCCGAGCACCGCACCACCGAGTGGATGCGCAGTGAAGGTCGCGTTGACGTCCTCGGCCATCGGCGATGCGCCCGGGATCGTGCCACCGGCCTGCGCCATCGCGTTGTGCACGGCCCGCAGGGCGTCGACGCTCTCGCGTTCGCCACCGGTCGGCCAGTTCAAAACCGCCCGATCGGCACCCGGGTCGTACGCGAAGTCGGCACGGGTGGGGTCGAGGGTCATGCCGAGGGAGGCGAGCATCCCGACGTCCTTCGCGGTGCCCGCGACGAACCAATTCTCGAGGCTCAGCGGCAGACCGGACTCGTCGACGATCCGCGACGCCGACGGCGCGCCCTGGTCGCCGCCGAAACCCTCGGTGAGCGCGAACGAGCGGACGAGCACCGCGTCGCCGTTGGTGCCCCAGCCCCGGCCCACGCGCTCGTCGAGGTTCGGCAGCGAACCGGTGTGCCGCGCCTTGACGAGCAGTTCGGTCGTGCCGATCGATCCGGCGCCGAGGACGAGGCGGTCGCACGTGATCGTGGTAGTGCGCAGCACCACCCCCGTCGGGTCGACGGCCTGCACGTCGAGCCGGTAGCGGCCGTCGCCGTTCTGACCGATCGCAAGCACCCGGTGACCGTGGCACACCAGGGTGCGCCCGGTCGCCTCTGCCGCCGGGATGTAGTTCTGCGTGAGATCGAACTTCGCGCCGTTCGAGTTGCCGAGATTGCTCTCGCCCGCGACGGCCGATCGGCGGACCGAGCCGGCGAGTTCGGCGCGCACGACGTCCCAATCCCAGATGCCGTCGATGCGGTGCGGGCTGTAACCGGCGGCGCGCGCGTCGTCGTCCCATCGCCGCGAGTGCGTGAACTCGGCGGCGTTGTAGATGTCGTCGGGCATCGGGTCGAGGCGCAGCATCGAGCGCACCTTCGGGTACCAGGTGGAGGTCATCTCGTCGTAGGACAGACGGCCGCCGAAGACGTGCTCGAAGAGGTGCCGTTCGGGAGCGATCATCACTCCGGTGAACACGATCGATCCGCCACCCACCGCCGCGCCGCGCCACACCGACATGTTCGGGTAGTCGACCACATCGAGGACACCGGCGAAGTCGTCGCACACCACCGGGATGCCCGTCGGTCCGGTGAAATGGGTGCGGTGGTGGTAGCCGCGACCATCGGCGAGCAGGTCGGTCGTGAAGATCTCGCGGTGCGGGTCGCGGGGCCAGCGCATGCCGCGCTCGAGCATCGTGACCCGGTTCCCGGCCTCGGCCAGGCGCAGCGCGGCGACGCTCGCACCGAAACCGGAGCCCACCACGACGACCTCGGAATGCTCCGGCGGGGCGGGCGGCGGAACGAACAGTTCGGGCACGAGTCGGCGGTACTCGTCGACCCCGACGGGCAGCGCGTCCGCACGCGGGAGGCCGATACCGGACATGCCCGGCGCCGCGGCGCCGGCACCCGCCAGGGCGGCCCCGAGAAGCGATGCCTGCAGAAAGCGTCGACGTCTCATCCGGTACGGCTCCGATCGTTCGATGATCTACTCGCGGGGCTGCGCTCGCCGAGGACTCGACACGCGCGGGCGGGCGCAATGGTACCGGTTGGTCTCCACTTCCGTTTTCCCCTGGTGAGACGGTCGGGACTGTCACCATGAGAAGGTGTCGATTGCTGCGACTCCGAAGGGCGAACGGCGCCGTCAGGCGCTGGTCGAGGCAGCGGCCGACCTCATCCTCGAAGGGGGGATCGACGCCGTCCGCCACCGGGCCGTCGCCACCCGCGCGGGCCTGCCGCTCGCATCGACCACCTACTACTTCGAATCGCTCGACGACCTCGTCGCATGCGCGGTCGACTACAACAGCGAGCGGGAACTCGACGCGATGCGGGAGCGCGTCCGCGACATCGAGCCGCTCCCGCGCAGTCTCGAGGGCACGGCCGATCTCATCGTCGAACTGCTCATCGGACCGCGGGACTGCGACGGCGGCATCGACCGCGAACGCCTGATCTCCCGGTACGAGCGGTGCGTCGCGACAGCCCGCTATCCGGAACTGCGTGACGTGCAGGTCCGCATGCGCGAGCAGATCGACCACCTGCTCACCGACCTGCTCGAACGCTGCTGCCGATCGGTGCGGCCCCGCGAGGTGCGCCGGCTCGTGGCGGTCGTGGACGGCGCGGTCCTCGGCGGACTGGGCGAGCTCGATCCCGACCCGCGCTCGCTCGCGCGCGGCATCCTGCTCGACGTCGTCGAGACCGTCGCGCCCCCGGTCGAGGATTGAGGTCGGGGAATACGGGAGCAGACCCGGACCGTAAACTCACTTGTGTGAGCCACATCCCCAACGTCCTCGCCACCCGCTACGCCAGCCCCGAACTCCGGGACCTGTGGTCGCCCGAGTACAAGATCGTGCTCGAGCGGCAGCTGTGGCTCGCGGTGCTGCGGGCGCAGGCCGAACTCGGGATCGACGTTCCCGCCGAGGCGATCGCCGACTACGAACGCGTGATCGAGCAGGTCGACCTCGAGTCCATCGCCCAGCGCGAGCGCGTCACCCGCCACGACGTCAAGGCCCGCATCGAGGAGTTCAACGCCCTCGCCGGTCACGAGCACGTCCACAAGGGCATGACAAGCCGCGACCTCACCGAGAACGTCGAGCAACTGCAGATCCTGCGGTCGCTCGAGCACGTCCACTCCCACGGTGTCGCCGTGGCCGCACGCCTCGCCGAGCGCGCCACCGAGTACGCCTCGCTCGTCATGGCCGGTCGCTCGCACAACGTCGCGGCGCAGGCCACCACCCTCGGCAAGCGTTTCGCGTCGGCCGCCGACGAACTGCTCATCGCGCTGCAGCGCGTCCGGGAACTGATGGCCCGCTACCCCCTGCGCGGGATCAAGGGCCCGATGGGCACCGCACAGGACATGCTCGACCTGCTCGGCGGTGATTCCGCCAAGCTCGCGCAGCTCGAGCAGAAGGTCGCGCAGCATCTCGGCTTCGCGAACGTCTTCACGAGCGTCGGCCAGGTCTATCCGCGTTCGCTCGACCACGACGTGCTCTCCGCGCTCGTGCAGGTCGGCGCCGGTCCCGCGTCGTTCGCCCACACCATCAGGCTCATGGCCGGCCACGAACTCGTCACCGAGGGCTTCCAGCCCGGCCAGGTGGGGTCGTCCGCGATGCCGCACAAGATGAACACCCGCTCGTGCGAGCGCGTCGACGGCCTGCAGGTCGTCCTGCGCGGCTATGCCTCCATGGCCGCCGAGCTCGCCGGCGCGCAGTGGAACGAGGGCGACGTCTTCTGCTCCGTCGTCCGCCGTGTGGCCCTTCCCGACGCCTTCTTCGCGATCGACGGCCAGATGGAGACCTTCCTGACGGTCCTCGCCGAGTTCGGTGCCTACCCGGCGGTGATCGAGAAGGAACTCGTGCGGTACCTGCCGTTCCTCGCGACGACCAAGGTCCTCATGGCCGCGGTCCGGGCCGGGGTGGGTCGCGAGACCGCACACGAGGTCATCAAGGAGCATGCGGTCTCCGTCGCACTCGCGATGCGCGAGGAGGGTCGCGAACCCGATCTGCTCGACCGTCTCGCCGCCGACGACCGGCTGCCGCTCGACCGCGCCGCGCTCGACGCGGCACTGGCCGACCGGGAGGTCTTCGCCGGAGCTGCGGTCGCGCAGGTCGAAGCGGTCGTCGCGGCGGTGCAGGACCTCGTGACGCAGTATCCGGAAGCAGCGAAGTACACGCCGGCGCCGATTCTGTAGGAAGCCGATTCGACAGGAATCACGGGAACCGACTGCCGGGGGGAGTGTCCGATGGGGGTGGCGGTATCAGCAGGAGAGAACGAAGTGTCGGTGAAACCGGGAAATACGGGTCGGTTGCGTGACGCAGCGCGAACACGCACCGCGCTGCTCGATGCAGCGCGCGAGGTGTTCCTGCGCGACGGATACGCGGCGGCGGCCACGGAGGAGATCGTCTCGGTGGCGGGGGTGACGCGCGGTGCGCTCTACCACCACTTCGCCGACAAGCGGGATCTGTTCCGCGGTGTCATCGAACGACTCCAGTCGGAAGCGGAGAGCTCCCTGGTCCCGGCCGAACCGGTCGAGGACGCCTGGGAGGGCTTCACCCAGGCCGTGCTCGCCTCGCTCGACGCGGTCTACGACCCCGCGACCCGCCGGCTGCTGCTCATCGAAGCCCCTGCGGTCCTCGGCTGGGCCGAGGTCCGCGAGACCCACCGGCACTCCTCGCTGAAGGCCATCGAGCGCATGCTCGTCACCCTCGATCCCGAGACCTACGAGGCGTCGCCCACGCGGACGTCGGTGCTCGCGCACCTGCTCGTCGCGGCCGTCGAGGAAGCGATGCTGTGTCTCGCGCACAGCGACGACCCGGTGCGCGCCCGTCCTACGGTGCAGGGCGAACTGCTACGCCTGCTCGAAACCGCCCGCGGACCCGCACGTGCGGAGGAGTCCACGCCACAGTGACGGACTGCATCTTCTGCGCCATCGTGGCCGGGCAGTCGCCGGCCAGCGTCGTGCTCGACGAACCCGACGTGCTCGCGTTCATGGACATCCGCCCGTTCACTCCCGGGCATCTGCTCGTGATTCCGAAGCGGCACGCCTCCGGACTGGCACAGCTCGATCCCGACGACGGAGCGAAGGTGTTCGCCGCCGGGCAACGGATCGCCACGGCGATGCGCGCGTCCGGACTCCCGATCGAGGGCGTGAACATGTTCCTCGCCGACGGCGTCGCCGCCGGCCAGGAGGTCTTCCACGTGCACCTGCACCTCGTGCCGCGCAGCGCCGGGGACGGCTTCGGGATCCGAGCCGATTGGCGGACACCGAACCGGACCGTGCTCGACGGCACGGCCGCCACCATCCGCACCGCCGTGCAGACACACCGGTCGTGATGCAGTGACAGGTGCATACGTTCAGCCGATCGCGCCGGTCGGCGGGTCGCTCGCGTGGTCGGCACTGGTGGCGGTACTCCCGCTGCTGACCATGCTCGTCCTGCTCGCCGTCTTCCGACTGCGGTCGCATTCGGCCGCGGGAATCGCGGTGGTCGTGGCCCTGATCGTGGGCACCGCCGTCTACGGCATGCCGGTCGGGTCCGCGCTCAGTGCCGGTGTCGAAGGTGCGGTCTTCGGTCTCTTCCCGATCATGTGGACGGTGGTCAACGCCGTCTGGGTGTACCGGCTCACCGTCGAATCCGGGCACTTCGACGTCCTCACCCGCGCCTTCGGGCGAATATCCCCGGATCCGCGGATCCTCACCATCGTCATCGCCTTCCTGTTCGGCGCGCTGCTCGAGGCGGTCGCCGGTTTCGGCACCCCCATCGTCGTCGCGACCGTCGTGCTCATCGGTGCCGGTCTGCCGCCGGTGCGTGCGGCCGCGGCGTCGCTGCTCGCCAACTCCGTCGTCACCCCGCTCGGCGTCATGGGCACACCGATCCTGACGATGTCGCGCGTCTCGGAGATCCCGATCGACGAGATCGGACCGGTCGTCGCGCGTCAGGTCTGCCTGCTCGCGGTGTTCGTTCCGCTCGTGCTGGTCGCGGTGGTCGGCGGATGGCGCGGAGTTCGCGAGACGTGGCCGGTCGCGCTCGTCGTCGGACTTGCCTTCGGCGCCGCCCAGTTCGTGTGCGCGAGCTATCTCGCCGTGGGGCTGAGCAACATCGCCGGTGCCGTGGCCGGTCTGCTCGTGCTGCTGGTCGCGGTGAAGGTGCACCCCATGCATCGGGAGGCCCGCCGGGCCGCATCCGACCGGATCCACGACTCGCGTCGACGCGTCGTCGAGGCGTTCGCCCCCTACGCCCTGATCGTGGTCGTCTTCCTCGTCAGCCGGTTCGGTCCGGTGGCGTCGCTGTTGTCGAACGCGAGCCTGTCGTTCCCCTGGCCGGGTGTGGACGTGACTACGGCCGACGGGGACGTTCCCACCGCGGAGACCTTCACCATCGATCTGCTCACTGCCCCGGGCAGCCTCGTCTTCGTCGCCGCGCTGCTGTCGATACCGGTGCTGAAGGTCGCGGTGGCCGACGCGGTGCGATGCTTCGTCGCGGCGGTCGTGCAGTTGCGGTGGTCGTTCGCGACGGTGACGGCGGTCCTCGCCCTCGCGTACGTGATGAACCTGTCCGGGCAGACCGCCACGATCGGCGGTTTCCTCGCCGGTGCGGGCGTGGCGTTCGCGCTGTTGTCGCCGGTGCTCGGCTGGCTCGGCGTCGTGGTCACCGGCTCGAACACCGCCTCCAACGCGATGTTCGGCAGCCTGCAGGTCGCCGCGGCCCAGCAGTCGGGACTCGACCCGACCGTGCTGGTCGCCGGGAACATGGCCGGCGGCACCACCGGCACCCCGATCGCACTGCAGAACCTCGCGCTGGTGTCGTCGGTGAAGGGACTGTCCGGCAAGGACGGGCTGCTCATGCGCCGGATCTGGCCGCTGAGCATCGCCGGTCTCGCGGTGCTCGCCGTCCTCGTGTGGCTGCAGTCCACCTCGGTGCTGGGCTGGATGGTGCCTTGACGCTGCAGTTGTGCAGTGACGAACGTCGGCGTGCCGCGAACGCCTGTTTCGTGCGGGGTGCACTAGCGTTGTCGGAGTGGTTCGTGCACAACCGATACTGACCCCGCTCACCGAAGCGGCGATCTTCCTCGTCGTCACCGTCGACGAGGGCGCAGAGGACACCGTGCGGGATCTGCTCGAAGATCTCTCGGGCCTGCGCCGCTCGGTCGGTTTCCGCATCCCGGAGGGCGGCCTGTCGGTCGTCACCGGCATCGGCTCGGATATGTGGGACCGGCTGTTCGACGGCCCCCGGCCCGCCGGACTGCATCCGTTCGTCCCGCTCGACGGCGGTCGGCACCAGGCCCCCTCGACCCCCGGCGACCTGTTGTTCCACCTCCGCGCGTCGACGATGGACCTGTGCTTCGAACTCGCCGCGAAGATCAACGATAGGCTGCGCGGTGCGGCTCGGGTCGTCGACGAGACGCACGGCTTCCGCTATTTCGAACGCCGCGACCTGCTCGGCTTCGTCGACGGAACCGAGAACCCCGAGGACGACGAGGCCGTCGAGGCGGCCCTGGTCTCCGACGAGGATCCGGACTTCGCCGGCGGTAGCTACGTCGTCGTCCAGAAATACCTGCACGACCTCGCGTCGTGGAACTCGTTGACCGTCGAGGAGCAGGAGCGGGCGATCGGCCGGACCAAGCTCGACGACATCGAGCTCGACGACGAGACCAAACCCGCGAATTCGCATGTCGCACTGAACGTGATCGTCGACGAGAACGGGGTCGAGCAGCAGATCGTGCGCGCGAACATGCCGTTCGGCAGCTTCGGCGCCGACGAGTTCGGCACCTACTTCATCGGTTACTCGGCCACCCCGGAGGTGACCGAGCAGATGCTGCGCAACATGTTCCTGGGCAGCCCGCCCGGCAACACCGACCGCATCCTGGACTTCTCCACCGCGGTGACGGGATCGCTGTTCTTCTGCCCCTCGCTGGAGTTCCTCGAAAATCTTCCGCCGTCACCGGCGGAAATTCCCTCCCACGAAGATCCGAGTGCCTCGACCGCCGGCCGGCCTGCCGACGGATCACTCGGAGTTGGCGCTCTGCGAAGGAGTTCGACCCTGTGAACAATCTGTATCGCGACCTCGCCCCGATTTCCGAGGCAGCATGGACCGAGATCGAGGAGGAGGCCGCACGCACCTTCAAGCGACACGTCGCCGGGCGCACCGTCGTCGACTTCTCCGGACCGCACGGCACCGACTTCGCGGCGGTGGGTCTCGGCCGCACCCGCGAGATCGAACCCCCGGCCGCCGGAGTGCGGGCGCGTCAGCACCGCGTCGCGCCGGTCGTCGAACTGCGGGTGCCGTTCACGCTGTCGCGCGAGGAGATCGACAGCGTCGAGCGCGGTTCCCGCGACATCGACCTCGACCCCGTCAAGGAAGCGGCCCGCCAGATCGCCTTCGCCGAGGATCGCGCGATCTTCGAAGGCTACGCGGCCGCGGGTATCGAGGGCATCCGGGCGTCGTCGTCGAACCCGTCCCTGCAGCTGCCCGAGGATCCCCGCGACTTCCCGGAGATCATCAGCCAGGCGCTGTCGCAGCTGCGACTGGCGGGTGTGGGTGGCCCGTACTCGATCCTGCTCGGCGCCGACGAGTACACCAAGGTCAGCGAGACGTCCGATCACGGCTACCCGATCCGCGAACAACTGCGCCGCCTCATCGACGGCGACCTCATCTGGGCCCCGGCGATCGACGGCGCGTTCGTGCTGACCACGCGCGGCGGCGACTACGACCTGCAGGTCGGCCAGGATCTGTCGATCGGCTACCTCTCGCACGACGCAGAGACGGTGAACCTGTACTTCCAGGAGTCGTTCACCTTCCTCGTCTACACCGGCGAGGCCTCGGTTCCGCTGGTGCCGACGACGCTCGAACTCCCGCACTGAGCCGGTCCCGGGGCGTTCGCGCGTGCGGCGCCCCGGGTCACCGACCGTCCGGCCGGATCACGACGGCGCCGGCGCGGGTTTACCTACGATCGTCCTGCTGTGCTGGGCGGCCTTCGGCCTCGTCCTGGCGTTCGTGGCCTCCCGTCGAAAGCCGGTGTCGGAACCGGCGCGAACGGAATGACCTGAGACTTCTCATAGTAATTCGCTAGAATCATGTACATGACGACTCTTCCTGTTGCCGACGCGCGGGCGCAATTGTCACGACTGGTCGATGAGGCCGAGCGCACACACGAGCGATTCGAGATCACCCGCAACGGGCACCGCGCCGCGGTGCTTCTCGGTGCCGACGATTACGACGCGATGCAGGAGACGATCGCGGTGTTGTCGGATACGGATCTGCTGCGGGCGCACGTCGAGGGCCGAACGGAGGTCGAGTCGGGAGACGTCGTCGATGTACAGGAATTGACGCAGCTGATGCGTGATGCTCGGTCGTCCGAGGAATGAGCACTCCGGACCACCCGTATCGGCTGGTGATGGCGAGGTCGGCTGCACGCGCCATGGCGAGGTCGTTGCCGGAGAAGGTAGCAACTGCGGTATACGAGTTCGTCACAGGACCCCTTCTCGAGAATCCGAAGCGGGTGGGGAAGCCGTTGAATCCGCCTCTTGCGCCGGCGTACAGCGCCCGGCGAGGTGAATATCGCGTCCTGTATCTGATCGATGATGCGAACCGCACGGTCGAGGTCACCGCGATTTCGCACCGTGCCGATGCGTATCGATAGAAGACGGTCGGACAGTGCTGCCGCGAGCCGTCGGGGTTGCGGCAGCTACCGAGCTGTCAGAGTGCTCCGGCCTTCAACGCCGCCGCGTTGACGCGCACGAGCGCGGCGTGCAGGTCCTGGAGTTCGTCGAGCCCGACACCGAGGGCATCGACGACCTGTCCCGGCACCGACTCGGCCTCGGCACGCAGCGCCCGGCCGGCGTCGGTGAGCTCGAGGACGAGTTGCCGTTCGTCGGCCGCGCTGCGCGCGCGGGTGATCAGGCCCAGCGCCTCGAGTCGCTTGAGCAGGGGAGACAGCGTGGGGGAGTCGAGCTGGAGTAACTGCCCCACTTCCTTGCTCGTCAGCGGCGAGCGTTCCCACAGGGCGAGCATCACCAGGTACTGCGGGTGGGTCAGTCCCAGCCTGTCGAGGATCGGTCGATAGACCGCGAGCACGGCGCGGTTCGCCACGGCGAGAGCGAAACACACCTGCCGCTCCAGCGCGAGAGGATCATCACCGGAAGCAGGAAGGTGGGTGGCCGGGGACTCGACGCTCATGAACCGACGATACCGAACCGGTATATCCCGGCCCGGGTTCTCCCGGGTGCGACGATCCTCACGGGTCGTAGTCGGGATAGGTCGTGTGCAGCCTCAGGTAGCCGGTGACGTTCTCGCCCAACCACCCTTCGCTCTCCTCCGGTGTCACGCCGTCGCAGACCGCGTCGCCCTCGATGCAGATCCGTTCGACGGCGATCGTGCCGAAGTCGTCGCGACCGCCACCGAGCGTGATGCCCGGGACGACCTCGCCCGGGAACAGCGTTTCGACTCCCCGGGTGTCACGCGGGTCGGAGTACAGCACACCGCTGATCCGCTCCGGCGGCACCGAACCGTCGGCCGCGATCTCGGCGAGGACGTCGCCGGCGATCGACGCGCCCTGCGAGTAACCGAGGACGACGAGCTCGCTGTCGGGGCACGAACCGTGCCGGACGGTGATCGTCTCGCGCAGGCGCTGATGCCCGATCCTCTTGGACTCGTCGTACGCGAGTCGCCCCGATCCCTCGCTCGACCCGGACTCCGGCACCGGAACCACGACGGCGGGATAGCGGATGTGCTCGACCACCGTGCCGGGTGCCGCGTACCGCGCCGAGATCTTCGCGAGGGGTGAATCGGGATCGATCGAATCCGGGGTGTCGATGTTGCGGGTTCCGTCGACCGCGATGACGAACCGCTCCGGGCACGGACGGAAGGTCTCCGCGCCGGCGGTGGACGCGGTGCCGTCAGTGGCGGCGGCGACGACGGGTCCGGTCAGGCCGAGGGCGAGTCCTGCGATGATCGCCAGGACACGACGACAAGCGAAGTCGGGCATGGCAGTCTCCTGTGATCGACCCCGACACCGATGACTACCGCACGAGAATATCGTCCGATTTGACGTATTTCTCGCCGGCGAAACGCTACTCCGAGTGTAGTTGGTTACAAAGTCACAGACCGAACGTTCGGAATTTTCGAGCGGTTCGATCAAGCAAGTCCGGTACTCCGCAGGGTGATGTTGAGGCGCCCCGCGGTGAGTCCGCAGCGGGAACTGCCGGTGTCCGGATACACGACCGGCACCCCGTGATAGGCGAACCGCGACGGACCGCCGAAGACGAACAGATCGCCGGACTCGAGACGCACGTCGGTGTACGGCCGGCCGCGCGACTCGGTGTTGCCGAACCGGAACAAGCAGGCATCCCCGAGACTGAGCGACACGATCGGCGCGCTCACCCGCTCGTCCTTGTCCTGATGCATGCCCATCCGCGCGTCGCGGTCGTAGAAATTGATCAGAGCGGTATCGGGCTCGTACCCGCCCCCGGCCGCCGGATCGTCGTAGGCATCGGCGACGGCACGCCGCCCGAGTTCGACGAGCCGGTCGGGAAGCGGCGGAACGGGAGCGTCGTCGACATCGACCGCGGTGCGGGTGTAGCGGTACGGCGACCAGTGCCATCCGAGGCACACCGTGCTCACCGACATCCGTCCGCCACCCGGAAGCCGGGTGTGCCGCATCGGCGCCGGCGGGCGCGCCCAATCACGACACAGCTCGACGAGCTCGCGCTGTTCGCCCGGGTCGAGCCAGTCGGGCACATGCACGGCGCCCGGCGCGATCTCGCGTCGCGGACGGGAGACGGAGAACAATTCGTCCATCCCGGGTGCTCGACCTCCGTGCGTGTGAGCGGTACCTACAGCCGGTGATACGTGTAGACAGGTTCAGTACCAACTGTGCCGCACGGGACGGCACTGCGATTCGACGGGGAGGTATCAGCGATGAAGGTCGAAGGCAGAGTGGCCGTCGTGACAGGCGGGGGCGGCGGAATCGGCGGCGCCATCGCTGCCGGCCTCGTCGAGCGAGGTGCACGAGTGGTGGTCGCCGACCTCGACGAACACGCGGCGCAGCGCGTCGTCGCGACGCTCGAGGAGGAGACGCCGGGGAGCGCCGTCGCGGTGGCGGCGGACGTCTCCGACGACGAACACATCCGCGGCCTCGTCGAGCGCGCCGAAGCGGAGTTCGGTCCCGTGGACCTGTACTTCGCCAACGCGGGTGTCACCGGTGTGCCCGGCCTGGAGATCGAGGACTCGGTCTGGGAGCAGTCCTTCGACGTCAACCTGCGCGCACACATCCGTGCGGCGCGACTGCTGGTACCCCGATGGGTCGAACGTGGCGAGGGCTATTTCGTCAGCACGGCGTCGGCGGCCGGCCTGCTCACACAGATCGGCTCGGCCACCTACTCGGTCACCAAGCACGCGGCCGTCGGATTCGCCGAGTGGCTGTCGGTGACCTACGGCGACAAGGGTGTGAGGGTGAGCTGCCTGTGCCCGATGGGCGTCAACACACCTCTGCTGTACTCGGGGGACGCATCCGGGCACGCACTCGGTGAACTCGCCACCCGGGCCGTCACGACCGCCGGTGCGGTGCTCGAACCCGTCGACGTCGCGGAGACGGTGTTCGCGGCAATGGAGGAGGAGCACTTCCTGATCCTTCCGCACCCGGAGGTCCTCGAGATGTACCGGAACAAGGGCGCCGACTACGACCGGTGGCTGCGCGGCATGCGTCGCTACCGTCAGGCCCTCGAGGAGTCGACTCCCACCGATTCGTGAAATCGATTGCCTCTGCCCACGTTGGTGTCCTAGCGTCACCGGTCATGACATCCGTCGACACCGTTCGCGGCCCTCTCGACACGGGCCGTCTGGGCAGAGTCCTCATGCACGAGCACGTCTTCGTACTCGGCGAGGAGATCCGCACCAACTTTCCCGACTACCCGAGCCCGTGGGACGAGGACGAACGCGTCGACGACGCGGTCGCGAAGTTGAAGGCGTTGTCGGAGCGCGGCATCGACACGATCGTCGATCCCACGGTGGTCGGTCTCGGCCGGTACATCCCGCGTATCCAGCGCGTCGCCGAACGGGTGGACATCTCCATCGTCGTCGCGACGGGCCTGTACACCTACAACGACCTGCCGTTCCAGTTCCACAACGTCGGGCCGGGGTTGCTGGTGGACGGACCGGAGCCGCTCACCGAACTGTTCGTGAAAGACATCCGCGAGGGCATCGCCGGCACGGGGGTGCGTGCAGGAATGCTCAAGTGCGCCATCGAGATTCCGGGACTCACGCCGGGAGTCGAGCGCGTGATGCGAGCGGTGGGGCAGGCGCACGTCGAGACCGGTGTGCCGATCACGGTGCACACCAATCCGCATACCGGGTCGGGGCAGGTGGCGCAGCGGGTGCTCGCGGAGGAAGGTGTCGACCTCACCAAGGTGGTGATCGGGCACAGCGGTGATTCGACCGATCTGGACTACCTGCGTCGCATTGCCGACGCCGGTTCGATTCTCGGGATGGACCGCTTCGGCCTCGATCTGCTGTTGCCGTTCGAGCAGCGCGTCGACACGGTGGTCGCGCTCGTGGAGGCCGGTTACACCGAGCGCATGGTGCTCTCGCACGATGCGTCGTGCTTCATCGACTGGTTCCCGCACGACGTGAAGCAGACCGCCGTGCCCAACTGGAACTACAACCACATCAGCGACGAGGTGCTGCCGGCCCTGCGCGAACGGGGCGTGACCGACGAGCAGATCACCACGATGCTCGTGGACAATCCGAGGCGGATCTTCGAACGCTGAAGCGGCGTAGGTCGCGTCGGGTAGCACCGAGGACGCTCAGGCGGCGTCGTGCAGTACCAAGCCGAGCGTGCGACGCAGGCCCGATCGGACGGTGCTCACGCCGTGCCGGACCGGCGCCCGCGACCATCCGCGCGCCGACCGGATCGGTCGGTCGCGGGTGGTGAAGATCAGCGCGTGGCCTTGCTCGAGCACGGTGACGGTGCCCCGCGACTGCGCGCGGGGCCGTTGTTCGACCAACAGGAACTCGCCGCCGGTGTAGTCGACGCCCGCCCGGTCGAGCCCGATCACGACCTGCAGTGGGAACACGAGGTCGCCGTAGAGATCGCGATGCAGGGCGTTCCAGTCGCCGGTGGTGTAGCGCAGCATCAGCGGGGTGGGGTCGGTCTGGCCGGCCGCGTGGCACATGTCGAGCCAGTCGTCGAAGTCGTCGGGCCAGGGTGCCGGATCGCCGAGGCGTTCGGCCCACGAGCGCGCGACGGGGAGCAGCTGCCGGTAGAACGCCGAGCGCAGGTGTGCGACGGCGTCGGGGACGGGTGAGCCGAAGTACTTGTAGGTGCCGTGCCCGTACCCGTAGCGGCTCATGTCGACCGTGGTGCGGAAGCGGGCGTCGTCGTCCCACAGGGCCGCGAGTTCGGCGCATTCGTCGTCGCTCAACAGCGGCCCGGTGAGGACGCAGCCGTTCTCGTCGAGTTCGCTCGTCAGCTCGGGCAGGTTCAGTGCGTCGACGCGCGACTGCAGACTGTCGATGGTCTTCACAGGGCTCTCCTCGATCGGCACGGACACTCGTAGGGAAGACGTCGCTGCCGTCGGGAATGTGAGTACCCGGAACCGGAAGGGATCAGCGCGGCCGGTCGTCGACGAGTTTGTGCAGCAGATCGGACAGTCGTGCGCGTTCCTCGGCGTCGAGCCGGTCGAACATCTCGACGGCGTCGGCATCGCGGGCCGAGGCCAGCTCGGCCCGGATCCTGCGGCCCTCGTCGGTCAGCCGCACGCAGACCGCGCGTCGGTCGGCGGGATCGGGGAGTCGCTCGGTGAGACCCCGCGACTCGAGGCGGTCGACGACCTCGGTGGCCGAGCGGGGGACGATGCGCAGTTCCTTGGCCACGACGCCGAGGCGGATGGGGTCGTCGGCGCGTCCGATGACGTCGAGCGCCCGGTACTCGTGGGGTGACAATCCCCACGGCTGGAGGAGGTCGTGCCAGCGTCGGCGCAGCGTACGCGTGGTGGTGAGGAGGAGATCGCGCAGTGCGACGGGTGAATCCGACATGGTGGTCACAGTACCTCACTTGACGGTTCCCACTCAATGAGTCAACCTCAACAAGTACGAGTCACGAACCACGAATCGAGGTGGCGCACATGATGCAGCCCCCACCCACTCTCGGCGGCAAGCCGGGCAGCCGCGGCAGGATCGACAAGAAGGATCTCGAGCAGCTCCGCGAGGCCCCGGTGAGCCTGCGCCGTATCGGCGCCCTCTTCGCGCCCTATCGGTGGAAGATCACCCTCGTCGTCGCGCTCATCATCGCCTCGTCGGTGATCTCCCTCGCGACGCCCTTCCTCGTCCGCGCCGTCATCGACGACGCCATCCCGCACCAGAACGTGAGCCTGCTGTTGTGGGCCGTCGGCGGCATGCTGGCCGTCACCGTCGCGAGCTCGCTCCTGTCCGTCGTCCAGACCTGGATCTCCACGACCGTCGGCCAGAACGTCATGCACGGTCTGCGTACCCGGGTCTTCTCCCACCTGCAGCGACAGTCGCTGAATTTCTTCACCCGCACCCGCGGCGGTGAGATCCAGTCGCGGCTGACCAACGACATCGGTGGCATGCAATCCGTGGTCACCAACACCGCGACCTCACTGGCGTCCAACGTCACCACCGTCGTCGGCACGGCGATCGCCATGGCGGTCCTCAGCTGGCGACTGGCTCTGCTCTCCCTGATCGTGCTCCCGCCGGCCATCTGGCTCACGCGCCGGGTCGCGCTCATGCGCCGCGCCGTCACCGCCCGTCAGCAACGGCGCCTCGCCGACATGCAGTCGCAGATCGACGAAGGACTGTCGGTCAGCGGCGTGCTGCTCGTCAAGACGCTGGGCACCGGCCCGGCACTGTCCGACAAGTTCGCCCGCACGTCGGAGGAACTCGCCGATCTCGAGGTGCACGCGCAGTTGTCCGGCCGCTGGCGCATGGCCACGATGAACATCGTCTTCGCGGCGATCCCCGCCGTCCTCTATCTCGTCGCCGGTCTGCCGGCCACCTCGGGCGGCATGACGATCGGCACCCTGGTGGCCTTCACCGGCTTGCAGGGCGCGCTGTTCCGGCCGCTGATGAGCCTGCTCGACGTCGGTGTCTCCGTCACCAGTTCGCTGGCCCTGTTCAGCCGCATCTTCGAATACCTCGACCTTCCGGTCGACATCGACGACCCGCGCGATCCGGTGCCCGTCGACCCTGCGACCGTCGCCGGCCGGGTGCGGTTCGAGAACGTGAGCTTCCGCTACGAAGGAGCGCACCGCAACGCCCTCGACGGCATCGATCTCGACGTCCCGGCGGGGGCGCAGGTCGCGCTCGTCGGCGAGACCGGCTCGGGCAAGACCACGCTCGGCTCGCTCGTCGCACGACTGTACGACCCGGTCGAGGGACGCGTGAGCATCGACGGTGTCGACCTGCGTGACATGAGGCTCGCCGATCTCGCCGGACTGGTCGGCGTGGTGTCGCAGGAGACCTACCTCCTCCACGCGACCGTCCGGGAGAACCTGCGCTACGCGAAGCCGGACGCGACCGACGACGAGATCGAGGCCGCGGCCCGCGCCGCACACATCCACGACCTGATCGTCTCGCTGCCGGACGGCTACGACACCGTCGTCGGCGCCCGCGGATACCGCTTCTCGGGTGGTGAGAAACAGCGACTGGCGATCGCCCGCACGCTCCTGCGCGACCCGCGTGTCCTCGTGCTCGACGAGGCGACCAGCGCCCTCGACAACGACACCGAGCACGCCGTGCAGCAGGCCCTCGACGCCGCGCGCAGCGGACGCACGACCATCACCATCGCGCACCGGCTCTCGACCGTGCGCAACGCCGACGAGATCGTGGTCCTCGACCGGGGCCACATCGTCGAACGCGGAACGCACGACGACCTCGTCGCCCGCGGTGGCCGCTACGCAATCCTCGCCGCTCGAGCCGAACGGGGTGAAGTCATCCCCTCGTCGCGGAGCGAGATCAGTCCTTCAGAGTGGCCGCGAGGGCGCGCCGCAGTTCGTTCCGGCTGATCTTGCCCACTCCCGTGACCGGGAAGGCGTCGACGAACTGCACCTTGTCGGGGATCTTGTACTCGGCCAGCCCTCGCTCCCTCAGGAACTTCTTGAGCGCGAGGGCCTTCGGCGCTTCCCCCTCGGTGACGACGAAGGCGCAGGTGCGCTCGCCGAGATACTTGTCGGGCATCGACACCACCGCCGCGTCGAGCACGGCCGGGTGCGCGATCAGATGATTCTCGACCTCCTCGGCCGCGATCTTCTCGCCACCGCGATTGATCTGGTCCTTCGCGCGTCCCTCGACGACGATGTAGCCGTGCTCGGTGAGCCGGACGATGTCGCCGGTGCGGTAGAAGCCGTCCGGGGTGAATGCCATCGAATTGTGTTCCGGCGCATTGTAGTAGCCCCGGATCGTGTACGGGCCGCGGGTGAGCAGGTGGCCGGTGGTGCCCGCGGCGACGGGCTCGTCCGTGTCGTCGACGACGCGGATCTCGTCGTCGGGGCTGATCGGCCGGCCCTGGGTGGTGACGATGGTGTCCTCGTCGTCGTCGAGCCGGGTGTAGTTGACGAGACCCTCCGCCATACCGAAGACCTGCTGCAGCGTGCAGCCGAGTTCGGTGCGAACGCGTTTGGCGGCCTCGGCCGGGAACTTCGCACCACCGACCTGCAGCACCTCGAGCGACGACAGGTCGCGTTCGGTGCGGGCCCGCGCCGACAGCCACGCCTGCGCGAGGGGCGGGACGAGCGACGCCATCGTCACGCCCTCGCTCTCGATGAGGGCGAACGCGGTGTCGGGGCTCGGATCCGGAGCGAGGACGACGGTGCCGCCGGCGTGCAGCACACCGAGGATGCCCGGCGAGCTCATCGGGAAGTTGTGCGCCGCCGGCAGCGCGACCAGCATGCGGGTGTTCTCGTCCACTCCGCAGATCACCGCGGATTCGCGTACGGAGTACAGGTAGTCGGCGTGGGTGCGGGGGATGAGCTTCGACGTTCCGGTCGTGCCACCCGACAGCTGCAGGAAGGCAACGTTTCCGGCGTCGTTCTCCGTGATCGGCGCCGCTTCGCGGTCGCGCAACGACCCGAGCGCAGTGAATTCCTCGGCCTCACCGGCGACCACGACCACCGGCGGATTCTCCATTTCGGAGGCGACCTGCCGGGCGAGCACGCGGTAGTCGAATCCGCCGTGTTCGGCGGCGATCACGTACGCTGCGGCGTCGCTGAACCGGCAGAAGTAGCCGATCTCCGACGCGCGGTGCGCGGGCAGGGAGAAGACGGGGAGCGCGCCGAGGCGGAAGACCGCGAAGAGCACTTCGGTGTACTCGACGATGTTCGGCAACTGCAGGACGACTCGGTCGCCCTTCCGGACCCCGAGGTCGGCGAGACCGGCGGCGACGCGGGCCGAGGCGTCGTCGAGTTCGCGGTAGGTGATGCGCCGCCAGGTGCCCGTCGCGTCGTGTCCGACGACGGCGATGCGACCGGCGAACCGGGCGGCGCGGGCCGGGAGGAATTCGCCGAAGGTCTCGTTCGTCCAGTAACCGGCTGCGCGATACCGCTCGGCGAACTCCTCGGGGTAGCGTGCGGTGTCGGCGAGCGGCGTGCGCTCGAAACCGGTTGTCACGGAACGGTTCCTTTCGGGGTCAGGGTCGATGCAGGTCTGTCGGTCAGGCGCGGAGGGTGGCGCCGCCGTCGATGTAGAGCGCCTGCATGGTGATGTGACGAGCACGATCGGACAGCAGGAACTCGATGGCCTCGGCGATGTCGGCGGGCTCGGCGATGCGGCCGAGGGGGATGCCGACCTTGAACTGCGACAGGTCACCTTCGATGGCGCTGCGTGCGCCGGCGTCGTCGTTGGGGTCCTCCCACAGCGAGCGCTGCATGGCGGTGTCGGTGGAGCCCGGCGCGACGATGTTGGCGCGGATCCCGTATTGCGCCAGCTCGAGTCCGAGGATCCGGACGATCATCGTGGACGCGGCCTTGGACGATCCGTAGGCGCCCATGCCCATGCGCGGCACGCCCGCGGAGTTCGATCCGACGACGACGATCGAACCCGACCTCCGCTCCCGCATGGCCCGTCCGACCGAACGCAGGACCGACAGCAGGCCGGTGACGTTGACGTCGTACATGTGCTGCCAGTCCTCGGGATCGGAGTCGAGCACCGAGCCCGTGGTGAAGACACCTGCGACGTGCGCGAGATGCTCGATCGGTCCGTGCTCGGATTCGATGTTCTCGACGACGTAGGCGACGGCGTCGTGGTCGCGGATGTCGACGGGGTGGGTGGGGACGGAGCCGCCGAGCAGCGCGGCAGTCTTGCGCAGTCCTTCGGCGTTGCGGTCGGCGAGCACGAGACGGTGACCGGCACGCGCCAGGGCCTCGGCGGTCGCGCGGCCGATACCCTGCGCGGCTCCGACGACGAGCGTGACGGGGGATGGTGCGGTCTCGGTCATCGGAGTACTCCCAGTGCATCGAGGACGGTGCCGAACTTGACGGTCGTCTCGGCCAGTTCGTCGGCAGGGTCGGAGTCGGCGACGATACCGCCCCCGGCGTAGGCCGTGAGCCCGACACCGTCGGCATCGAGGACGGCGCAGCGGATCGTGACCAACCATTCGCCGTCGCCCGCGGCGTCGCACCATCCGAGGGCACCGGCGTAGAAGCCCCGGTCACCCTCGGTCGCGAGGATCAGATCGCGGGCGGCCGCGGTCGGCGTGCCGCAGATCGCGGGGGTGGGGTGCACCGCGAGTGCGAGATCGAGGGCCGTGACACCCGGATCGTGCAGGCGACCCTCGATGGGAGTGCCGAGATGCCACAGCTGGCGCGTGCTCGTCACGGTCGGCTGCTCGGGGATGTCGAGGTCGACACACAACGGTTCGAGCGCGGCGCGGATCGCATCGATCACGTGCGCGTGCTCGGCGAGGTTCTTCGCGGAGCCGGCGAGCCTGTCGGCCGTCGCCCGATCGATCCCGGGGTCGCAATGCCGCGGTGCGGATCCGGCGAGGGGGTGAGCGGTGACCCGATCTCCGCGACGGCGCACGAGCACCTCCGGGCTCGACCCCACCAGGTGACGTCCCGTCCACACGCCACCGGCTGCTGTGAGGTCGACGAGGAAGCCGTTGTGCAGCGGATCGTTTCGCGTGAGAGCGACGAGGAGGTCGTGCGGGGTGACGGGCCGGTCGGCGCGCAGGGCGAGTGCCCGGGCCAGGACCACCTTGAGAAGGTCGTTGTCGTCCGAGCGGAGCAGGCGCAGTACGGTCTCGACCCGATCGATGTGCTCGCCTTCCGACGGCAATGCGCCCGTGATCGTGATCGGGGGCAGGTCGGCGGCCGGTGCGTCGTAGTGCGCGGGGGAGTGATGGAGTGTGTTCGGAGCGGTCAGTGCGGCCGGACCGTCGGGTGCGAAGGGCAGTGCTCCGACGATCGCGGCGACCTGTCCGGTGCGCAGGGCGTCGGCGGCGGCGGACGCGCGGTCGAAGTGTTCGCTCACGCCTTCGGCGATCACCGTGCCGTGCGGGCGGGACAGGACGAACGGGTGCGCGACGGGCCGCTCGGCCCGGTCGGTAGCGGTTGCGCCGAGGACCGGCACTTGCATTCTCGTACCTTCCGGTTGAGGAGGTCTGCTGGCAGGAGCGCGCCACAGGACACACGATCACTGAGCAACATATACGGTAAGCCTAACCTTTGGTACTGTGCCCTCCGGCGCCGCAGCGCGCACATCAGCGGATTCCGTTCCCAGCCAATCGTTTCGATCGAAGGAAAGAGGATCTCCAGTGCCCCTAGCCGGACCGGACGCCTCACGGCTCGCTCTGTCGCGCGCACAGTCGGGCGTATGGTTCGCCCAGCAACTGAACCCCGACAACCCGCTGTTCAACACCTCGGAATGCATCGAACTGCGAGGCGCAGTCGACGAGGAAGTGCTGGTCACAGCGGTTTCCAAGGCGGCATCCGAGGCCGAGGTGCTGGTCGCGGGGTTCGAGACCCTCGCCGACGGTACAGTCGTCCGGATTCCCGGTGCGCGCACACTCGATCTCGCCCCGACCGTCGACTTCACCTCCGCGGCGGACCCCTGGCAGGCGGCCCACGAGTGGATGGCGCGCGACCTCGAGCGGCCCGTCGACCTGTCGGTGGATCCGTGCGTCCGGGCCGCGGTCCTGCGACTCGCCGACGATCACGTCCTGCTCTACCTGCGTGCCCATCACATCGTCCTCGACGCCTTCGGGTTCTCGCTGTTCAACCGGCGCATCGCCGAGCGCTACAGTGCCGCGGTCGCCGGTACGGAAGTTGCTGCCGCACGGTTCGATTCGGTCGAATCGGTGATACGGGAAGAATCGGACTATCGCGACTCGGCCGACTTCGACGCAGACCGTGACTTCTGGAGCGCGTACCTCGACGGCGTGGACGAAGCGGTCGCCCTGCGGCCCGGCCCGGGTGGCATCGCGCGGCGCTCCCGTGGCACGCGCTTCACCCTCGACGCCGACCGGCAGCGCGGTCTGGTGGCTCTCGGCAAGGAGGTCGGCGCGAGTTGGGGTGACGCGGTCACCGCGCTCGTCGCCGCCTACCTGCGCGGAGTTACCGGCCGCGAGGACCTCACGCTCGGTTTCCCCGTCATGAACCGGCTCGGCAGCGCCGCACTGCGGGTGCCGATCACCGCGGTCAATGTCGTTCCGCTGCGCCTGAATCCGACCGCATCGGCCACGCTCGTCGAGCTCGTCGCGCAGGTGCGCGACGGAGTGGCGCTGTGCCGCAACCACTATCGTTACCGCACCGAGGACATACAGCGCGACCTGCGACTACCGACCGGATCCCGCGGCGTCATCGGCCCGTCGGTCAACGTCAAACCGTTCGGCGACTCGCTCCGGTTCGGCGACATGCGTGCGGCCGTGCACTCGGTCGCCCGAGGACCCCTGCAGGACTTCATGGTCACCGTGCGGCCCCTCGACGGCCGTGCCGGACTCGAAGTGTTCGTCGACGTCGACGCCGACGTCTACAGCGAGGCGGATCTGACGATCCACACCGAGCGGCTGGAGATGCTGTTCGGTTCGGTGGCCGAGCGGGATCTGCACACCCCGCTCGCGCAGGTGTCCGTCCTGACCGCCGACGAGCGACGGACGATCCTCGACGACTGGAGCCGCAGCCCGGACATCCCGTTCGACCCCGGCCTGACCCTCGTCGACCTGCTGCGGGAGAGGATCGAGGCGGCCCCCGACGCACCGGCCGCGGCGGACGCCCATGTGACGCTCACCTACGCACAGTTCGGCGCGCGGGTGCACCGCCTGGCCCGCCACCTCGTCTCGAGCTTCGATCTCGACCGGCCGCACGCGCGGGTGGCCCTCGCGCTGCCCCGCACCGTCGACGCGCTGATCGCGATCCACGCCGTCCTCGAGACCGGCGCCGCCTACGTCCCGCTCGACGTCGATCAGCCCCTCGAACGCCTCGCTCACATCCTCGGCTCCACCGACCCCGTCTGCATCCTCACCACCCGCACGACCGACGACCGGGTCGCCGAGGTGACGGGGGTGCCGAAGCGCGTCGTGCTCGAGGATCTCGACCTCGACGCCGTGTCCGACGCTCCGCTCGACGACTCGGAGCGCGGCCCGCTGACACCCGACTCGATCGCCTACGTGATCCATACGTCCGGCTCCACCGGCAGACCGAAGGGCGTCGTCGTACCCCACCGTGGGCTGGTCAACCTGTTCCACAGCCACCGCGCCCAGGTGTTCACCCGTGCCGCCCGCGAGGCCGGCCGCGAATCCGTCCGCCTCGGCCTGGCCTGGTCGCTCGCGTTCGACGCGTCGTGGCAGCCGCTGCTGTGGATGCTCGCCGGGCACACCGTCGACATCGTCGACGAGGCGACTCAGCGCGACCCGGCGGCGCTCGCACGCCGCGCCCTCGACGAGGGATGGGATTTCGTCGAGTTCTCACCGAGTCAACTCGAGCAGTTCGTCGACGACGGCCTGTTCCCGGACGGCACCGTGCCCACCCTCGGTTTCGGCGGCGACGCCGTCTCCGAGCGGTTGTGGAACCGCCTGCGCGAACGCCGGGGCGCGGCCTTCAACTTCTACGGCCCCACCGAGTGCAGCGTCGACGTCCTCGTCGCGGAGGTCGCCGACGCCGAGACACCGGTGGTCGGCCGGCCCGTCGCCAACCTGCGCGTCCACGTCCTCGACGCGGGACTCGCACCCGTGCCGGCCGGAACCGAGGGCGAGCTGTACGTGGCCGGGCCGGGTGTGGTCCGGGGATATCTCGACGCGCCTGCACTCACCGCCACGAGGTTCGTCGCGAATCCGTACTCGGAGGACTCCTCGGGTCCGTACGCCCGCCTGTACCGCACCGGCGACCTCGTGCAGTGGACCGAGGACGGCCGCATCGTCTACCGCGGCCGGGTCGACAACCAGGTCAAGGTCCGAGGATTCCGCATCGAACTCGGTGAGGTCGACGCCGCTCTGCTGCGCATCCCCGGCGTGTCCCGTGCGGCGACGGTGGTGCGCACCGATCCCTCCGGTGCTGCGCAGCTCGTCGGCTATCTCGTGGGGCAGGACGTGCCCGAACCGGTCGAGGCGCGCCGTCTCGTCGCCGAGTTCCTGCCCGGGTACATGGTTCCCGCGGCCCTCGTCGTCCTCGACGAGATGCCGTTGACCTCCAACGGCAAGCTCGACCGCACGGCGCTGCCCGAACCGGACTTCTCGTCGATGGTCTCGTCCCGCGTCGCGGAGACCGAGACCGAACGGACGCTGTGCCGGATCTACGCCGACATCCTGGGTCTCGACACGGTGGGCGCGGACGACGACTTCTTCGCGCTCGGCGGGCACTCGCTCAGCGCCGCGACACTGCTCGCCCGCATCCGTGACGAGCTCGGTGTGGAGTTGCCGATCCGGACGGTCTTCGATCATCCGCAGGTCGTCGCGCTCGCCGCGCACTGTGGAGACCACCCGACCGCCGCTCCGGCCGGACCGGCGCTCGTCCCGCGCGGTGAGAACGATCCGGCGGCCCTGTCCCTTGCACCACTGTCGTATGCGCAGCAGCGGCTGTGGTTCATGTACCGCATGGAAGGGCCCAGTCCGACCTACAACGTCCCCATCACGGTGGACCTGCACGGACCGGTCGACCCGGATGCTTTGCGGCAGGCGGTCTCCGACGTGCTCGCGCGCCACGAGAGTCTGCGCACCGTTCTCGTCGAACGCGACGGCGTGGGGATGCAGCAGGTGCGCGGAGTGGAAGAAGTTGCCGGGGTCGCAGTTCCCTTCGCGGTCGAGGCCGTCGACCGCGACGCGCTCACCGGGCGCCTGCATTCCGAGGCCCGGCACGCGTTCGATCTCGAACGCGAGATCCCGTTGCGGATCCGGTTGTTCACGATGGCGCCCGACGAGCACGTGATGCTCGTGCTCGCCCACCACATCGCGAGCGACGAATTGTCCACGCCGCTGCTGCTGCGCGATCTCGGCACCTTCTACTCCGCGCACGTACGTGGCGACTCCCACGAGCCTGCACCGCTGCCCGTGCAGTACGCCGACTACGCGATCTGGCAACGGGAACTCCTCGGCGACCAGGACGACGAGGACTCGCTCGCCGCACGACAACTCGCGTTCTGGCGCAAGGAGCTCGACGGTCTCCCGGCCGAACTCGACCTCCCCGTCGACCGCCCGCGCCCGACCGTGGCCTCCTACGCGGGTGGCGGTGTCGAGCACCGGATCCCCGCCGACCGCGCAGCGACGATCCGGGAGGCCGCGCGCACGACCGGCACCACGATGTTCATGATGGTGCACGCGGCGGTGGCGGTCGCACTGTCGCACAGCGGCGCGGGCGAGGACATCCCGCTCGGATCGCCCACCGCGGGACGGCCCGCACCCGAACTCGAGGACCTCGTCGGCTTCTTCGTCAACATGGTGGTGCTGCGCACCGACCTCTCGGGCGACCCCACGGTGCGGGAGCTGCTCGCCCGGATCAAGGACACCGACGTCGCGGCGTACTCGCACCAGGACGTCCCGTTCGACCGCGTCGTGGAGACCCTCAACCCCGAGCGCAGCGCGGCCCGGCACCCCCTGTTCCAGGTGATGGTGCAGTACCAGAGCCCGCCGGCGATCACGGGATTCGACGGCCTGACGCCTACACCCTCGTTCGTCGCGAACGACACCGCGATGTTCGACCTCACCTTCGGCGTCATCGAGGAATCCGACGGTGGTTTGTGCGTGCGCGTCGAGTACGCCCGCGACCTGTTCGACGAGTCGTCCGCCGAGGCCTTCGCCGCGCGGGTCGAGCGGGCCTTCGCCGCGGTGTGCGCCGATCGGGACGCGAGGCTCTCGCAGCTCGCTCTGCTCACCGCCTCCGAGCGTGAGGTGTTGCGCGCCGGTGATGCGACCGCGCTCCCGGATCGCTCCGGACCGCGGAGCCTGCCCGCACTGTTCGCTCGCACCGTGGAGCGCTACGGCGAGGAGACCGCGCTGGTCACGTCGTCGAGCCGTCTGACCTTCCGTGACCTGGATGCGTGGTCCGACCGGATCGCCCGTCACCTCGTCGCGAACGGGATCGGTCCCGAAGACGTCGTGGGACTGAGTCTTCCGCGCGAATCCGTGCTGGTCGCGGCGATCCTCGGCGTGTGGAAGTCGGGAGCGGCCTATCTGGTGCTCGACCCGGAGCAACCGGCCGACCGGAACGAGTTCATGCTCCGCGACGCGGGTGTGGGCGTCCTGCTCGACGTCGACGCGGCCGGATCGATCACCGGCCCCGGCCCGGACGTGCACCTGCCGGACGTGCACCCGGACACCACCGCCTATCTCGTCTACACCTCCGGATCCACCGGCACCCCGAAGGGTGTGGTGGTACCGCACCGCGGTGTCGTGAACCTGTGGGAGACGGTGCGCACCCGTACCGTCGGCGATCCCGCGACGCGCCGACGCACCGTGCTGCTGAGCTACACCTTCGCGTTCGACTCGTCCGTCGAGCCTCTCCTCGCGATGCTGGGCGGCCACACCGTGCACGTGCTCGCCGAGGACCTCATGGCCGATGCCGAGGGGATCGTCCGGTACGTCCGGAGGCACCGCATCGACGCACTCGATTGCGGTCCGGTGCTCGCCGGTCGCCTGCTCACCGAGGGGCTCCTCGACCCCGCCGCGCCGCACCGTCCCGAGTCCATGGTGCTCGGCGGCGAGGCGGTACCGGGTGAGCTGTGGTCGCGGCTCGCTGCGGAAACCGATGTGCGCGTGAGCAACATGTACGGTCCGACGGAATGCACCGTCGACGCGACCGGCGTCGTACTCACCTCGGGCAGCACCCCGAACATCGGAACGCCGATCCACGGCGGCCGGGTGTACGTCCTCGACGCGCACCTGCGGCAGGTGCCCCCGGGCGTGCCCGGCGAACTGTACGTCGGCGGCCCGCACGTCACCCGCGGCTATCTCGGCCGGAGCGCGCAGACCGCGGGACGGTTCGTGGCCGACCCCTTCGGCACCGGCGGCGAGCGCCTGTACCGCACCGGCGATCTGGTGCGCTGGAGGATCTCCGGCACCGACGGCCCGGTGCTCGACTACCTCGGCCGCACCGACGACCAGGTGAAGATCCGCGGCTTCCGCATCGAACTCGGTGAGATCGAGACCGTGCTCGGCGGCCATCCCGCGGTGAGTGCCGCGGCGGTCGTGGTCCGCGAGGACGAACCGGGTCGAAAGCGGCTCGTCGCCTACGCGGCCGGAACGACGGACCCCGACACCCTCCGGATGTACGTCGCCGACCGGCTGCCCGACCACATGGTCCCCGCCGTCACGGTCGTGCTCGACGAGCTCCCGGTTACCCGCAACGGAAAGATCGACCGCAGAGCACTTCCCGAGCCGGTCTTCACGCCGGCCACCGAGAGTCGCCTGCCGGCGGACGAACTCGAACAACGCCTGTGCGAGCTGACGGCGTCGGTGCTCGGACTCGATGCCGTGGGCCCCGACGACGACTTCTTCGCTCTCGGTGGCGATTCGATCGTGTCCATCCAGCTGGTGTCCGCGGTGCGCGCCGCCGGGATCCGGTTCACCGCGCGGCACGTCTTCGAACACCGCAGCCCGGCGGGACTCGCCCGCGTCGCGGAGATCGAGGACGGGCCCGGGACGGTCGACGTCGAGGCGGCACTCGGGGACGTCCCGGCGACTCCGATCGTCCACGACATGCTCGACCGTGGTGGACCGTACGCCCGCTACGCGCAGTCGCGGCTGCTCCTCGCGCCCGCAGGGCTGACGCTCGACCGGCTGACCGACGGCGTCCAGGCCCTGCTCGACACGCACGACGCCCTGCGGGCCGTCTTCGATCCGCAGGCACGCACGTTCGACGTCCGCCCGGTCGGTTCCGTCGACGCCGCCGATGTCGTGACCCGCGTGGACGTCTCGAACTCGACCGACCTGCAGGAGGCGATCGTCGCTGCGACCGGGATCGCCTATGCCGAACTCGATCCCGCCGCCGGCGCGCTCGTGCGCGTGATCTTCTTCGACGCCGGTCCCGACGCGCCGGGACGGGTGTTCGTCGCAGTGCATCACCTCGTCGTCGACGGTGTGTCGTGGCGCATCCTGGTGCCCGATCTCGCCGGTGCGGTCGACGGTGTCGCCCCGGTGCGCGCAGGCACGTCGCTGCGCCGCTGGGCGCGGGGACTGCTCGACGGGGTGCCGGCGCGCAGATCCGAACTGTCGTTGTGGCGGCGGATCCTCGCCCCGGCGGGACGCGTGCGTCTGGCGTCCGGTGATCCGGATCCCACGCGGCACACCATGGCAGAAACCGCGAGGGTGCAGGTCGAGGTTCCCTCCGAGCTCACCGACGCGCTGCTCACCACCGTTCCCGAGCGGTTCCACGCCGGCGTCGAGGACGTCCTGCTCACAGCATTGGCGTTGGCCTCCGCGCGGGTGTGCGGCGAAGGGGCGGTCGCGGTCGACCTCGAAGGGCACGGCCGTGAGGAACAGGCCGTTCCGGGGGCGGATCTGTCGCGCACGGTGGGCTGGTTCACCACGCTCTATCCGGTGCGCCTGGACGTCGCGGGACTCGATGTGGCCGACGCGTATGCCGGCGGAGCGAGCGCGGGTGACGCTCTGAAACGCGTGAAGGAACAGCTGCGGGAGATCCCCGACAGTGGAATCGGATTCGGGATGCTGCGGCACCTCGATCCCGTGGGCGGTCCGGAACTCGCGAGCGTCGGCGCTGTGGACATCGGATTCAACTATCTCGGCCGGTTCACGCTGGGCGAGACCGAAGGGCAGGCGTGGGCCGGTGCTCCGGAGGGTTCGGCGCTCGGTGGGGCCACCGAAGCCGACATGCCCGTAGCGCACGCCGTCGAGATCGGTGTGCTCACCGACGATTCCGGTGCCGAGCCGGTGCTGCGCGGGATGTTCGGGTACAGCCCCGATCTCGTTCCTGCGGAGAGAGTGTCGGCGTTGGCCGACGAGTGGATCGCGGCGCTGCGTGCGCTCGCCGGGCACGCGTCGGACGAGGACGCGGGCGGGTTCACACCGTCCGACCTCACGCTCGACGACCTCGACCAGTCGGAGATCGACGATTTCGCGCTCGAATTCGGCTGAGGACGGAGCGCTTGGCGGGGCGGTCTCTTTCGGTTAGCCTAACCAATCATGACCGGGGCAACGCGCCCCGGCGGGAGACTCTGGGAGAACAACGATGCGCGTTCTGGAACGCAAGCGCGCGCGGGGCGCCGCGGCGCTCGGCGCGGCAGCCCTGCTGGCCGTCGGACTTGTGGGATGTTCGAGCGACGGCGACAGCAGCAGCGCGGAGAGCGGCACCGACTCCGCCGCGACGCGCACCTTCGAAGCGCAGAACGGCAGCATCGAGATCCCGGCCGACCCCCAGCGGATCGTGTCCTGCGGCTACGCAACCCTCCCGCTCATCCAGGCCGGCGCGAACCTCGCCGCCGTATGCGAGTGGAGCCGCGAGCTCGACAACATGGACGAGGAGACCCTGGCCGCCTACGAGGCGCTGCCGAAGGTCGCTCCCGACGGCGCCGTCTCGGAGCTCAACTACGAGGCAGTCACCGCCGCAGATCCCGACCTCATCATCATGGGCGTCCCGGCCCGCGTGCAGGAGCAGGTCGACGTGGCCAAGCTCGAGGCGCTCGCCCCGGTGGTCTTCGTCGGACTCACGGTCCCGGGCGAGTGGCGCGAACTCGGTGAGCAGTACGCCGATGCCGCGAACGTCAGCGACTCCTACGGGGAGTTCAAGGAGGAGTACGAGGATCGCGCTGCCGAGATCGCCGACAAGTACGCCGACTCGCTCGGGGGCCTGAAGTTCGCCGGCGTCTGCGGTGTGTGCGGTACCGAGCCCGGTGAGTTCTCCCGCGAATACGCCTCGTCGTACACCACCAACCTGTTCGACGATCTCGGGTTCGACTTCTTCGGTGAGCCGACCGATCCCGAGGGAGTTCACGCCGAGTACCTGTCGGTCGAGCAGTTGCCCGAGAACCTCGGCGAGGCCGACGTGATCGTCTACGGTGTCGAGGCCGACGGTTCGTTGCCGCCCGAGCTGGAGGAACTGTTCGCCTCCCCGCTGTGGCAGGATCTTCCCGCCGTGAAGGCCGGCAACCTCGTCGCCGTCAAGCACTCCAGTGCAGCGACCTACGAAACCGCTCTGCTGGCACTCGATTCCATCGATGCCGAGTTGGCGAAACTTCCGGCCAACCAGAACCAGGAGTAGTCGCTGTTGCGGGCCGCCCCGCACCACCGACCGAACGGCCCCCGACGTCCCGGCGCGGGGGCCGTTCGTCGTCCGTGCCCGAAATGACCGTCCATACCGAAAGCGACAGATGACCCGTTCCACTGCGCTCGAAGACATCGTTCCGCTCTCGCCGCTGCAACAGGGCCTGCTCTACCTGAGTACCGTTGCGGCGCCGACCGGCTCGACATCCGACGACACGGCTGCGGCCGATCCCGACGCCTACACGGTGCAATCGGTGGTGCGACTCTCGGGGGCGGTCGACGAGGAGCGGATGGCGGCCTCCGCGCAGGCGCTGCTCGACCGTCATCCGGCGCTGCGCACGTGCTTCCGTCCCCGTAAGGACGGCCGTACGGCGGGTCTCGTCGTGTCGGGTGTGGAGAATCCCTGGCGCAGCGAGGATCTGTCCGGTCTCGAACGCGCCGAGGCGGAACGTCGGCTCCTGAGGATCGTCGAGGACGACCTGTACGACTGGTTCGACCTGACGCAACCGCCGCTCGTTCGCTGGACCTTCGTGCGGTTCGGCGCCGACGAGGTGCGCCTGCTGCTCACCGCCCACCACATCGTCGTCGACGGCTGGTCGTCCCCGATTCTCGTGCGCGAGCTGCTCGAGATCTACGCCGCCGGGGGATCGGCGTCGGGCCTGCCGTCCGTGCGCCCCTACCGCGACTATCTCGCGTGGCTCGGGCGCCAGGACCACGAGGCCGCCCGGTCGCTGTGGCGGGAGGCGCTCGACGGTGTGAGCGAGCCGTCGCTCGTGGCACCGCCGGGAGCGACCCGCTCGTCGGAACGCTGCGGCGAACTCGAGGTTCCGGTCCCCGACGGGCTCGGCGCGAAGCTCGCGGAGCTCACCCGCGCGAGCGGCGTCACGCTCAACACGGTGCTGCAGACCGCGTGGGCGATGCTCCTGTCCGGTCTGCTCGGCCGCGACGACATCGTCTTCGGCGCGACGGTCTCGGGCCGCCCTCCGGAACTCGTCGGCGTGGAATCGATGATCGGGCTGTTCATCAACACCGTTCCGGTGCGGGTGCGGCTCGATCCCGCCGCGACCGTCACCGAACTGTTGCGACGCGTACAGCTCGAGCAGTCGCGCACCGTCGATCACCAGTACCTGGGCCTGTCCGAGGTGCAGCGCGCCGTCGGGATCGGTGAACTGTTCGACACCCTCACCGTCTTCGAGAGTTATCCCGTCGACCGCGACGCCCTCGAGCGAGCGCAACGCGCCGGGGGAGTGACGATCACCGGCGTCGACGGACGCGACGCCACCAACTATCCGCTGGTCCTCACGGCCGGCATGTCCGATCGGCTCGTCGTCAAGCTCGACCACCGCCCGTCGCTGATCGACGCGGACGAGGCCGCCGCCCTGGGCGCCCGCCTCGTCGCGATCCTCGAGGCCCTGTGTGCCCGGCCCGATGCGCCTGTCGCCGACCTCGACATCCTGCCGTCCTCGGAACGGGAACGTGTACTGGGCACCTGGTCCACCGCACCCGCGGCACCGTCGAGCGGCACCGTCGCCGACCTGCTCGCGCACCGGTTCACCACCGGCACCGACCGACCCGCAGTGGTGTGCGGTGAGCAGGAATCGTCGTTCGGTGAACTCGGCGCGGCCTCGGCGCGACTGGCGAGGCTGCTCGTCGACCGCGGCGTGCGACCCGACGACCGGGTCGGTCTCGCGCTTTCCCGGACCGGCGCCATGGTCGACGCGATCGTTGCCGTCCTCACCGCCGGAGGCGCCTATCTGCCGCTCGACCCGTCCTATCCCGCCGACCGGTTGAAGCACATGATCACCGATGCCGCACCGCGTCTGGTGATCACCACCGAGGCCGTGCGCGCGGGTCTCGGTGAGGTGCTCGACGGGGTCGACGTGCTGGTCCTCGACGACCCGGATGTCGAGTCCACACTGTCGGCGCTGTCGTCGGCTCCGCTCACGGACGCGGACCGGCGCGCTCCGCTCCGCCCGGATCATCTGGCCTACGTCGTCTACACCTCCGGCTCCACGGGTCTGCCGAAGGGCGTGGCCGTCACGCACGCCAATCTCGCCGACCTGCACGCCGCACAGGCCGCCGGGCCCATGCACGCCGCCGGTCGTGCGCCGCGCGACGGGCAGTGGCACGTCCTGCTCACCTACCCGTTCGCCTTCGACTCGGCGGTCGCCGCGCTCACCTGGCTCTTCGAAGGCCATGTGCTGCATGTGCTTCCCGACGACAACCGTGCCGACGTCGACCGCATCGTCGACTACGTGCGCACCCACGGCATCGACTACGTCGACACCGTGCCCGTGCTCATGAACCGCCTGCTCGACGCCGGTCTCCTCGAACCGGGTGGGCACGTTCCCGCGATCGTCACCGTGGGCGGCGAAGCGGTGAGCACCGCGCTGTGGCAGCGACTCGCCGCGAGCGACGTGGTGGCGACGAACTGCTACGGACCCACCGAATGCACCGTCGACGCGACTTCCGCGCACATCGCGGGGGACACCGTGACGATCGGCGGCCCCACTCCCGGGACGAGCGTGCGGGTCCTGGACCACTGGCTGCGTCCCGTGCCCATCGGAGTGGCCGGTGAACTGTACGTCTCCGGAAACGGTGTCACCCGTGGATATCTCGGCCGCCACGACCTGACCGCAGCACGCTTCGTCGCCGATCCCTACGGGGCCGCGGGTGCCCGCATGTACCGCACGGGTGATGTCGTGCGCTGGACGGACGACGGCACACTCGGATACGTCGGCCGCGACGACGACCAGGTCAAGATCCGCGGATTCCGAGTGGAACCCGGCGAGATCGAGACCGCGCTCACCGCGCATCCGGCCGTGCGGAACGCCGTGGTGGTCGCACACACCGACCACCGGGGGACCACCCGCCTCGTCGGGTACATCGTCGGCGACGGACCCGACACCGCTGAGGTGCGGGCCGCGCTCGCCGACCGGTTGCCCGACTACATGGTCCCGGCGGTGCTCGTCGCTCTTCCCGTCCTTCCGATCACGGCCAACGGCAAGGTCGACCGGACGGCGTTGCCCGAACCGGACTTCTCGTCCCTGGCGGGTGCCGGCGAACCGCGCACCGAGACCGAGCGGACGCTGTGCGCCACCGTCGCCGACGTCCTCGGCCTCGACCGCGTGGGTGTCCACGACGACTTCTTCACCCTCGGGGGCGATTCGATCGTCTCCATCCAACTCGTGTCGCGTCTACGCGCGGCCGGCCTGCGCGTGACCGCCCGTCAGGTCTTCGAACTGCGCACCGCAGCCGCACTCGCCGCAGCGTGCGAGGCACCCGCCGAGGAACCCCGGCGAGCCCGGACGGCGGCGACCGGCCCGGTGCCCGTCACGCCGATCGTGCACGAATCCCTCGCGTCCGGGTCGTTCGACTTGCTGCGCCGATTCACCCAGTCCCGGACGCTCGTCGCCCCCGTCGGCCTGCGGGAGACGGATCTGGTCACGGGTGTGCGGGCACTGCTCGCGGCCCACCCCATGCTGCGCTCGCGGTTCACCGTCGGCGACTCGGGACCGTCGGGGCGTACTCGTCGCGGTGCGACATGGATCGTGCCCGAGGACATCCCGGAGGCCGCGACGCTCGTCCGGCGAGTGGATCACTCGACCACGGAACAAATTTCGTGGAACGACCTCATCGCTGAAGCGTCGGCGGAGGCTGTCGACGCACTCGACCCCGAAGCCGGGGTGATGCTCCGCGTGGTTTTCCTCGACCCGGGACCGCAGCAGGCCGGACGGATCGTCGTCGTCGCGCACCACCTCGTCGTCGACGGCGTGTCGTGGCGGATCCTGGTGCCCGACCTCGCCGGTGCCGTCTCCGCGGCCACCCGCGGGGAGACGCCAGCGCCGGAGGACACCGGGACGTCCTTCCGGGAGTGGGCGGAATCGCTCGTCGAAGCGGCCTCGTCCGAGCGGATCACCGGATCGTGGCCGCTCTGGGAATCCGCCCTCGCCGCCGAGAGTTCGCCCGCGGTGGGAAGCCGCGCCCTGGACCCGCAGCGCGACATCGTGTCGACCTCGGCGTCCGTCGAGATCGACGTACCGGTCGACGTCACCGAACGCATCCTCACCACGGTGCCGTCCGCCCTCGGTATCGGCACCGGCGATGTGCTGCTCGCGGCCCTCGCACTCGCCGTCACCGACGTCTGCGGCGGATCCGCCCTGCGAGTGCATCTCGAGGGTCACGGACGCGAGGAACAGATCGTGCCTGGTGCCGACCTGTCGCGTACCGTCGGATGGTTCACCTCCCTGTACCCCGTGACGGTCGAACTCGGCGGAGACCGTGCACTCGACGGCGGTGCTCCGCTCCGGGCCGTCGCCCACGCGACCGAATCACTGAAACGCATTCCCGACAACGGAATCTCCTTCGGTCTCCTGCGTTTCCTCGGTGACGACCGCGACCGCTTCGATGGCTACCGGACCCCGGAGGTGATGTTCAACTACCTCGGCCGGATGACCCTCGGCGATACCGCCGACTCCGCGTGGTCGGCCGCACCCGAGGCGGCCGCGCTCGGTGGTTCCGTCGATCCGGCCATGCCCCTCGACCACGTCCTCGACGTCAACGCGATCACGGAGGACGGACCGGACGGACCCGCTCTCTCGGCGGTGTTCACCTACGCCACCGGTGCTCTCGACGCCGATCGGGCCCGCCGGATCGGGCAGCGCTGGCTCGCGGCACTGCACCTCCTCACCGACACGGTCTCCGGCGGTGCCGTGGGCGTCCCCGTGCCGTCGGTGCTCACGGCGTCCGGGTTGTCCGTCGACGAGGTGCTCGCACTGCACGCCGAGAATCCGGACGGCATCGAGGACGTCGTGCCGCTGACACCCCTGCAGCGCGGCATGTACTTCCTGGCCGGACTGGACGAGCCGTCGGGATCGGGCAGTGTCGCCGAGGGTGTCGATGTCTACACGATGCAGACCGACCTCGCCCTCGACGGCCGCGTCGACGCCGGCACGATGCAGCGCTCGGTGCGTGCACTCGTCGACCGGCACGCCGTTCTGCGCACCGGCTATCGACTCGGCGCAGCGGGCGAACCGATCGGCGTCGTCCGTCGCGCCGCCGAACCGCACTGGGAGGTCGTCGATCTCGGGACCGTCGAGCCCGGCGAACTCGACACGCGGGTGGCGGAACTGCTCGCCGCCGACCGCACCCGCAGATTCGATCTCGCGGCCGCACCCCTGGTGCGCTTCACGCTGGTGGTCGCGGGACCGACGCGTGCGCGACTGCTGTTCACGATGCACCACCTCGTTTCCGACGGTTGGTCCACCCCGCTGCTCGTGCAGGAACTCCTGCAGATCTACGCCGCCGGGGGTTCCGCCGCCGGACTCGCGCCGGTCGTGCCGTTCTCCGACTACCTCGACTGGCTCGGCGAACAGGACGTCGCGGCCGGTGTCGAAGTGTGGCGCGAGTTGCTCGACGGCGTGGACGAACCCACCCTCGTCACACCGTCCGGTACGGCGCTGCGACCGCAGTTTCCCGCCGAACTGACGGTCGCCGTGCCCGACGGGCTGTCGCGGCGGCTCGTCGAAGCGAGCCGCGCACAGGGCGTCACGGTCAACGGACTCGTGCAGACCGCCTGGGGCCTTCTCGTCGGGTCGCTCACCGGCAGAACCGATGTCGTCTTCGGTGCGATCGTCTCCGGGCGCGTCCCCGACGTGCCGGGCGTGGAATCGATGATCGGCCTGTTCATCAACACCGTCCCGGTACGCGTCCGCACGCAGGCGGGGGAGTCGATCACCGATCTCGTCACTCGCACGCACGGCACCCAGAACCGCGTGATGGACCACCAGTACGTCGGTCTCGCCGACATCCGACGTGCCGTCGGGATCGGCGAACTGTTCGATACCCTCCTCGTCTTCGAGAACTACCCCGTCGACCGCGACGCCCTCGACGCGGCGCAACGGGACGGCGGCGTGCGGGTCGGGTCGGTCGGGGGTTCGGACGCCACGAACTTCCCGCTCGTGCTGGTCGCGGGACTGGAGGACGAACTGCACCTCGGCCTCGAGTACCGGACCGATCTGTTCACCGAGGACGACGCCACCGCACTGGGGGAGCGCCTCGTCCGCATCCTCGACCAGCTCGTCGCCGAGAACCCCGGCACCGTGGCGCAACTCGATGTGCTCACGACCGCCGAGCGGGCCGGTCTGCGCAGCGACCGGTCGACGACCCCCGCGGCCCCGTCGAGCGGAGCGGCGACCGTCGCCGATCTCCTGGCGCGGCAGATCGCTCGCACCCCGCACGCACCTGCGGTGGTCGCCGACGGCACGACACTGTCGTTCGCGGAACTTGGCGGGCGCTCCGCGCGACTCGCGCGGCTCCTCGTCGACGCCGGAGTCGGACCGGAGACGGTCGTGGGACTCGCGCTGCCGCGGTCCGAGCACATGGTCGTCGCGATCGCGGCGGCGATCTCGTCGGGTGGCGTGTACGTGCCGATGGACCCGTCCTATCCGCAGGATCGACTGGCGCACATGGTGTCCGACTCTCGACCACAGGTGATCGTCACGGTCGCCTCGGTTCTCGACGGTATCGTCCCCATCGCAGGCGACACGAGGATCGTGGTGCTCGACGACCCCGACCTGCAACTCGGCGAATTCTCCACCGCCCCACTGACGGATGCCGACCGCCGCGGTGCGCTGCGCCCGCACAACGGCGTGTACGTCATCTACACCTCCGGTTCGACCGGACTGCCGAAGGGTGTCGCGGTCACGCACGCGAACCTGCTCAACCTGTTCGAGAGCCACCGCGCGGATCTCTACGTCCCGACCGTAGCGGCGTCCGGACGCGATTCCGTCGGCGTCGGGCACGCGTGGTCGTTCGGTTTCGACGCCTCGTGGCAGCCGACCCTGTGGCTGCTCGACGGACACACGGTGCACGTCTTCGACGAGGACACCATGCGTGATCCCGAACGGATGGTCGCATACACGCTCGAGCACGAACTCGACTTCCTCGAGGTCACCCCGTCCTTCCTCGACCGCATGCTCGCTGCCGGACTGTACGAGAGCGGACACCGCCCCGCCTCCGTCGGATTCGGTGGCGAGGCAGTCAATCCGGCGTCGTGGCAGCGACTGCGGGAGCTGACCGACGGGCGCGCCTTCAACCTCTACGGACCGACCGAATGCACCGTGGACTCGCTCATCGGGGCCGTCACCGACGCCGACACACCGTGCCTCGGCCGGGCCGTGCACGGCGCCGGCGCGTACGTCCTCGACGCGATGCTCCGGCCCGTCCCGATGGGTGTGGTCGGCGAACTGTACGTCTCCGGTGCCGGTGTCGCCCGCGGATATCTCGGCCGACCCGACCTCACGACGGTGCGGTTCGTGCCGAATCCTTTCGCCGACGACGGCACCCGTATGTACCGCACCGGCGACCTCGTCCGGCGGGTGCGTGGTGCCGACGGCCGGCCCGTGCTCGAATTCCTCGGCCGCGGCGACGATCAGGTCAAGATCCGCGGCTTCCGGGTCGAACTCGGTGAGGTGGAGGCCGCGCTGACCGCGGTGCGCGGGGTGCGGGACGCGGTCGTGGACGCGCACACCGACAGTCGTGGAGTGACGCGTCCGGTCGGCTACGTGACCCCGGACGGTGCCGTCGATCCGGCGGTCGTCCGTGCCGCCGTTGCCGAGCGTCTGCCCGACTACATGGTGCCCGCCGTGGTGCTCGTACTCGACGCCTTCCCCGTCACTGCCAACGGCAAGGTCGACCGGAAGGCGTTGCCCGAGCCGGACTTCTCGTCGCTGGTCGGGGCGCGTGCACCGCGTACCGACACCGAGCGGGTCCTGGCGGGACTCGTCGCGGACGTGCTCGGACTCGAACGGGTGGGGATCGACGACGATTTCTTCTCCCTCGGTGGCGACTCGATCGTTTCGATCCAGCTCGTGTCGAAGGTCCGGGCGGCCGGGCTGTGGATCACCACGCGTCAGGTGATCGAACTGCGCACCGTCGAGGCACTCGCGGCCGCGATCGACAGTGGCGGCGGACAGACCCGTCCGGCAGCCGTCGGCGACGTGGCAGGCGAGGTGACCGTCACGCCGATCGTGTGGGACACCCTCGAGCAGTGGACGGGGTTGTCCCGGTTCTCGCAGGCGCGACTGCTCGTTGCGCCGGTCGGGCTCACGCTCGACACCCTGCGTACCGCGGTCGAGGCACTCGTGGCCGCCCATCCGATGCTGCGCTCGACCTTCCGTGTCGACGACGAAGGCCGACCGTCGTGGACGGTCCCCGAGACCGTTCCCGACCTCACCGCAGCCGTGCGGCGCGTCGACGCCACGGGCCGGGACTGGGACGAGTTGTTCGACGAGGAGCGTGAGAACGCGTACGCCGCACTCGATCCCGAGAACGGGACGATGGTGCAGATCGTGTGGTTCGACTTCGGGCCGCAGCAGGCCGGACGCGTCCTGATCGTCGTGAACCACCTCGTGGT
Source organism: Rhodococcus sp. 852002-51564_SCH6189132-a (assembly GCF_001665495.1). Lineage (NCBI taxonomy): Bacteria > Bacillati > Actinomycetota > Actinomycetes > Mycobacteriales > Nocardiaceae > Rhodococcus > Rhodococcus sp. 852002-51564_SCH6189132-a. The sequence goes on along the minus strand of NZ_LZMJ01000070.1, from coordinate 219,942 downwards.
GGACGGCGTGTCGTGGCGGATCCTCGTCCCCGACCTCGCCGACGCCGTCGAACAGGCCGAACGCGGGGAGACGGTGACCCTGTCGTCGAGTGGCACACCCTTCCGGGTGTGGGCGGACGAACTCGCGAAGGCGGCACGCTCGGAGCGGATCACCGCGTCGTGGTCGGCCTGGCAGCGTGCCGTCGACGCCGACGAACCGATGCTCGGTTCGCGCCCGCTCGACCCGGCACGCGACACCGTCCTCTCGACCCGGTCGACCCGCGTGCAGCTGCCCGTCGATGTCACCGAGCGGGTCCTGGCCGCGAACGTCGTCGACGACATCCTGCTCTCGGCCCTCGCCGTCGCGGTGGCGTCGGTCCGGGGTGGCGACCAGGTCCGCATCGACCTCGAGGGACACGGCCGGGAGGAGCAGGTGGTCCCCGGTGCCGACCTGTCGCGCACGGTCGGCTGGTTCACGTCGATGTATCCGGTGACGGTGGATCTGGCGGAGGTCGACGTGGCGTCCGCGTCCCGGGACACCGACGCCGCGGGCGCGGCGCTGCGTGCGGTGGCCCGCGCGTCGCGGGAACGACCCGACAACGGCATCGGCTTCGGCCTGCTGCGTCGACTGAACCCGGACTTCGGCGACCGCTTCGCCCGGTACGTGCCGCCGGCCGTCGTCTTCAACTACCTCGGTCGGCTCACGCTCGGCGAGGCGTCGGGCAGCCCGTGGTCGGGTGCACCGGGCGCCGCTGCGATCGGGGGTTCGGTGGATCCGGACATGCCGCTCGACCACGTCCTGCAGGTGGACGCGATCACCGAGGACACCCCGGACGGCGCGGTTCTGGAATGCGAGTTCGCCGCCGCAGCGGACGTGATCGACGCGGACACGCTCGCCGAGATCGCGCGGATCTGGCAGGAGACGGTGCAGGTCGTCGTCGCCGCGAAAGAACTCACCGGCACCGCTTACCAGGGCACAGCGCCTGCACACATCGAAACAAGGAGAACACCATGCTCGATCGCACTACCGTCCTCGCCGACACCGCCCGGATCCTGGACATCGACGTCGACGAACTCGACCCCTCGGTGAGCCTCGTCGACCAGGGACTCGACTCCGTCCGGCTGATGGCCCTCGTGGAACAGTGGCGTAGCGCCGGCGTCGAGGTCGACTTCGTGGACCTCGCCTCCGCCCCCGACCTCGAGCAGTGGATCGCGCTGCTCACCCGCGGATGAGCGGGTGATCGTGGCCGTCTTCGAGAAGCTCCTCATCGACCTCGACCCGCTGCGGACCAGCCGCGAGTTCCGGTACCTGTTCACCGCACGCGTCGTGTCGCTGTTCGGTCTCGGTTTCCTCATCGTGGCCGTGCCCGTGCAGGTGTACCAGCTCACCGGCTCGACGGCGCAGGTCGCCGCCGTCTCCGCGGTGATCGGTGTGACCACCTTCGGGGCCACCTTCGCGGGCGGGGTGCTCGCCGACCGGTACGACCGGCGGAACGTCATCGCCCTCGCCCGCGGCACCGCGGGCGTCGCCTTCGCGCTGCTGGCGATCAACGCGTTCCTGCCCGAACCGCAGATGTGGGCGATCTACGTGCTCGCCGTCGTCGACGGCATCGCGGGCGGGATCTCGTCGACCGCGCTCATGGCGGTAACCCCCAGCCTGATCCCGCGCGACAAGCTCGCCGCGGCCGGCGCGCTCATGGCGCTGACCGCCGACCTCGGCTCCATGATCGGCCCGGCGCTCGGCGGTGTCGTCATCGCCGCCGGTGGTGTGGGTGTGGCCTACGCGCTCGCGGCGTTCACCACGGCGATCACCACCTTCTGCATCACCCGCCTGCCGTCGCTGCCGCCGACGCACGTGGCGGAGGAATCACCGCTGAAGTCGGTGGTGTCGGGTTTCCGGTACGCGGCACACAACCGCGTGGTGGGGCAGGTGCTGATCGTCGGATTCCTCGCGATGCTGCTGTCCGGCTGGGCCGTGCTGATCCCGGAGTTCGCCGACGAGGTGCTCGGCGTCGGACCGTCGGTGGTCGGCCTGCTCTACACCGCACCCGCCGTCGGAGCCGTGGTCGGCTCGCTGACCAGCGGCTGGACCGGCTCGATCCGCCGGTACGGGCTGGTGGTGTACCTGCTCATGGCGGTCTCTGCCGCCGGTCTGGTGGGTGCCGGCGCGACCGGCGTCCTCGCCGTCGTGCTGCTCGGTCTGGCCGCGCACGGTTTCGGCGACTCGCTCGCGGACGTCGTGCGGTACGCGACCGTCCAGCGCAACACCTCCGACGAGTACCGCGGACGGATCGCGGCCGTGTGGGGCGCGCAGGTGACGGCCGGTACCTCCGTCGGCGCGGTCGCGGCGGGCGTCGTGGCCTCGCTGGTGCCGATCTCGATGGCCCTGACCATCTACGGCGTGGCCGGTGTGGTGATCATCGCGATCATGTTCGTTGCGACCCCGACGCTGCGGCGGTTCGAGGACACGGGCGATCTCGAAGCTGTGGGCTGACCTGCGGGTCGACGAGCGGGGCCGGGGTGATCCCCGGCCCCGCCTTCGCGTCGATCAGCGCTTTCGCGTCATACCCGTCCGTCGCGCGCCCAGGCCTCCACGGCCGAATACCCTTCGCTGACGCCCTGGGTGTAAGCGACGAGCGCGCCGTACAACCGGGATCCCTCGGTGGCGAGCTCGATGGTGCCCACCCAGTCGGCAGCGCGTGCCATGACGTGCGCGCAGATGTCCTGCCGGTCGCGTGTCGCGGACGACACGATCCGGAACGCCTCGTCGGCGATCCGGAAGGTCTCGGCGACACCGCGCCAGAAGTACTCCGCGTCCATGGCAGAGCGCAGCGACTCGTAATCCGTCGTGTCCTGCATCGCCGTAGCGTGTGCCAGTCGCTGCAGAGCATGCTCCGCAGCTCCGACGGGGAAGTACGTCACGTCGTCGATGGTGTCCTTGCCGCCGCTTGTCGTTCTCACCGCAGAGATGGTGCCCGATCTCGAGCGAATACGAAACAGCTCGTAGGTAACGGTATAGGCACGCGGCGTGTCGCCTACCCGGCCGCCGCCGGACGGTTCGGGATCAGGCACACGCACGACACCAGCAGGACGGCGCAGACCAGAACGGCGACGAACACCGGCGCCACCGAGTCCGCCAACTGCGCCGCACCGGGAGTTCCGGTGACAGTCTCGTCCGCCGCTGCGCCCCCGAGGGCTGCATTGGCCAGCGCACCGAACACCGCCACGCCCACCGCGCTGCCGATCGCACGTGCGAAGGCGTTCGCGCCCGTGACGACGCCCCGCTCGGACCAGTCGACGCTGGACTGCGCCGCGATCAGCGCGGGACTGGCGATCAACCCCATCCCGAGTCCCACGAGCACGCAGCAGAGCGCCACCTCCCCGGGAGCCGAATCCACCCCGACCTGCGTCAACAGCGCCGCGCCGCCCAACAGCGGCACCGCACCCACCAGACCGGTGTTGCGAAAACCGATCCGCAGATAGAGCCGGCCCGACTGCGCCGCCGCGATCGGCCAGCCGATCGTCATCGTCGCCAGCGTGAAGCCCGCGACGAGCGCCGTGGTCCCCAGCGCGCCCTGCACGAACGACGGAACGTACGAGGTCAGACCCAGCACGACCGCGCCCACCAGGCACGACACCGCGCTGGTGGTGACCAGCACACGTCGCGTGAACAGCCGGATCGGCAGAATCGGCTCGGCGGCGCGGGACTCGATCCACACGAACACCGCGATCAGGGCTGCACCGGCGGCGAAGATGCCGATCCCGGTCGCCGACGTCCACGCCCATGACTGCCCGCCCTCGAGCAGGCCGAGGATCAGCAGGGCGGCGCCTACCGCGAGTGTCGCCGCGCCGGCCCAGTCCACGCGCGGTCGCGGTCCCGACGGCGTGTCCTCGCGGAAGTTGCGGACGAGCACCCACGCCGCGAGGGCACACAACGGCAGGTTGATCCAGAAGATCCACCGCCACGACAGGAAGTCTGCGAAGACACCGCCCACGGCCGGGCCGATCACCGCCGACATGCCCCACACACTGGCGAGATAGCCCTGCGCCTTGGCGCGCTCGGCGACCGTGTAGATGTCCCCGGCGATCGTCTGTGCCATCGGCAGCACCGCACCGGCGCCGAGTCCCTGCACCGCGCGGAACGCGATCAGCGCCGGCATGCTCCACGCCACCGCGCACAGCACCGAACCCGCCGCGAACACCCCGATCCCGAACAACAACAGCGGAGTGCGGCCGAAGACGTCGGAGAGTTTGCCGTAGACCGGGACGAGCACCGCCTGCGTGAGCAGATAGGCGGAGAACAACCACGGGAACTGCGTGAAGCCGCCCAGGTCCGCGACGATCGTCGGGATCGCGGTCGCCAGGATGGTGCTCTCGAGCGCCACGAGGGAGGTGGCGAGCATCAGAGCGATGAGGATCGGGCCCCGCTCGGACCCGAACCCGACGTCCACTCGCGACGATGCGGCCATGCCACTCCTGTTCCCACTCGTACGTTCGTTGTTCCACCCGGCTGTGAACGAGTGGGATATCCGCCACGGGGTGCGGTACGCCCACTCGATGAGCACTAGGGTGTCAGCGTGCGTCCTTCACTCGAGTCCTACCAACACCTCGCCGGCGGCAAGGTGCGTGATCTGTACGTGATCGACGACGAGCACCTGCTCCTCGTCGCCAGTGACCGGATCTCGGCCTACGATCACGTGCTCGAGACCCCGATCCCCGACAAGGGACGGGTCCTCACTGCGATGAGCGTGTTCTTCTTCAAGCTGCTCGACGCCACCAACAACCACCTCGCGGGAGAACCCGACGACGAGCGTATCCCCGAGGAGGTCCTCGGCCGCGCACTCGTGGTCAAGCGCCTCGAGATGGTGCCCGTCGAGTGCGTCGCCCGAGGCTTCCTCACCGGCTCCGGCCTGCTCGACTACCAAGCCACGGGCTCCGTCTGCGGTGTCACCCTGCCCCAGGGGCTCGTCGAGGCCAGCAGACTGCCCGAACCGATCTTCACCCCGGCCAGCAAGGCTGCGCTCGGCGACCACGACGAGAACATCTCCTTCGACGACGTCGTCGAGAAGGTCGGTCTGAACCTGGCGATGAAGCTGCGCCAGGACACGCTCGATATCTACGACCGCGCCGCCATGTACGCGTCGGACCGCGGCATCCTGCTCGCCGACACCAAGTTGGAGTTCGGTCTCGACAAGGCCGGCAATCTGGTGCTCGCCGACGAGGTCCTCACCCCCGATTCGTCCCGCTACTGGGACGCGAACGAGTACGAGGAGGGCAAGGTTCAGCCCAGCTTCGACAAGCAGATCGTCCGGAACTGGCTCACCGGACCCGAATCGGGCTGGGACCGCGCCTCCGACACCCCGCCCCCGCCGCTGCCGCAGCACGTCGTCGACAAGACGCGAGCTCGCTACATCGAGGCGTACGAACGTATTTCGGGACTGTCCTTCGACGATTGGATCGGCTGACCGCATATGACCTCCTCGAAGATCACTCCGCCGGTCGCGAAGAAGGTGCCGCTCGAGCGCACCCATCACGGGCACACCTTCGTCGACGACTACGAATGGCTGCGCGACAAGAACGACCCCGAGGTCGTCGCGTACCTGGAAGCGGAGAACTCGTACACCGAGGCGCAGACGGAACATCTCGCTCCGCTGCGTGAGGCGATCTTCGAGGAGATCAGGTCGCGCACCCAGGAGACCGACATGTCGGTCCCCACCCGGATGGGTGACTGGTGGTACTACGCCCGCACCGTCGAGGGCAAGCAGTACGCGATCCAGTGCCGGTGCCCGATCGCCGACGCCGACGACTGGACACCGCCCGACGTCACGCCTGGTGTGGAACTCCCCGGCGAGCAGGTGCTCCTCGACGGCAACGTCGAGTCGGAAGGGCACGAGTTCTTCTCGCTCGGGGCGTTCTCGATCAGCCACGACGGCACGCTGCTCGCGTACTCGACCGACGTCGTGGGCGACGAGCGCTACACCCTGCGCATCAAGGACCTCACCACCGGTGAGATGCGGGCGGACGAGATCCCCGGCACCGCACCGGGAGCGACGTGGGCGCTCGACCACAGCCACGTCTTCTACCAGACGGTCGACGAGTCGTGGCGGCCCGACACCGTCTGGCGGCACAAGCTCGGCACCTCCGTCGACGAGGACGTGAAGGTCTTCCACGAACCCGACGAACGGTACTGGGTGTCGATCGGTTCGACCCGCAGCGAGAAGTACCTCATGATCTGGGTCGGCTCGAAGATCACCACCGAGGGATGGGTGCTCGAATCCGAGAACCCCACAGGCGAATTCCGTGTGATCCTGCCGCGCCGCGAAGGTGTCGAGTACGGTGCCGAGCACGCCGTGATCGCCGGTGAGGACCGCTTCCTGATCCTGCACAACGACGTCGACCCCGAGACGGGGAAGAAGGCCGAGAACTTCGTCCTCGCCGAGGCTCCCGTCGACGACCCGTCCGCGCTGCGCACCCTGATCGAGCACCGGCACGACGTGCGCCTCGAGGACGTCGACGCGTTCGAGGGACACCTCGTGCTCGGCTACCGCCGCGAAGCCCTCACCCGACTCGCGGTGTGGCCGTTGACCGACGAGGGTTACGGCAAGCTCACCGAACTCGAGTTCGACGAGGAACTCTTCGCCGTCGGACCGGGCGCGAACCCCGAATGGACCCAGCCCACACTGCGTCTGGGCTACACGTCGTTCATCACCCCGAGCCGGGTCTACGACTACACCGTGAGCACCGGTGAGCTGAAGCTGCTCAAGTCGCAGCCGGTGCTCGGCGAGTTCGACCCGACGCTCTACGAGCAGCGCCGCGAGTGGGCGACCGCCGAGGACGGCACGAAGATCCCGCTGTCGATCGTCGCGCGCAAGGGCACCCCCGAGAACGCGCCCACGCTGCTGTACGGCTACGGCTCGTACGAAGCGAGCATCGACCCGGCCTTCTCCGTCGCACGCCTGTCGCTGCTCGACCGGGGCATGGTCTTCGCGGTCGCGCACGTGCGCGGCGGCGGCGAGATGGGCCGGCACTGGTACGAGAACGGCAAGTCGCTGACGAAGAAGAACACCTTCACCGACTTCGTGGCGTGCGCGCGGCACCTGATCGACGCCGGCGTCACGAGCCCGGAGAAGCTGGTCGCCGACGGCGGCAGTGCCGGTGGCCTGCTCATGGGTGCGGTCGCGAACATCGCACCCGAGCTGTTCGCGGGCATCCTCGCGAACGTCCCGTTCGTCGACCCGCTCACGTCGATCCTCGATCCGTCCTTGCCGCTCACGGTGATCGAATGGGACGAGTGGGGCAACCCGCTCGAGAACCCAGAGGTGTACGAGTACATGCGCTCGTACAGCCCCTACGAGAACGTCGAGGCCAAGGATTACCCGGCGATCCTCGCGATCACCAGCATCAACGACACGCGCGTGCTCTACGTCGAACCCGCCAAGTGGGTCGCCAAGCTGCGCGCGACGAAGACCGGCGATGCGCCGTTGCTGCTCAAGACGGAGATGAGCGCGGGACACGGCGGTGTGTCGGGCCGGTACGAGAAGTGGCGCGAGGTCGCGTTCGAGTTCGCGTGGGTGCTCGAGACGTCGGGCGCCTGCCGCGCGGAGACCTCTGCGGGCTGAGCTCGGTATCCGCTCGCGTTCTCGCTATTCGCCGCAGCAATTGCCGACGCGAATGACGAACTGTGTAGCCGATAGCAGACCGCTCACCTGCGCAGTTCGTACCGGACCTGAGGCCGGCCGGCGCGGCCGTACTCGGTGATGCGGGTCGCGGCTCCGTCGTCGGCGAGCCGTTCGAGGTAACGCCACGCCGTCACGCGTGAGACCCCCACGGCCGATCCGACTTCCGCAGCGGTTCGCGGCCCGTCGGCGTGATGAAGGAAATCGGTGATCTTCGACAGCGTGTCGGGGGAGATGCCCTTGGGTGTGGACGGACGGGAACTGCTCGCGCGCAGAGCCGACATGGCGCGATCGATATCGTGCTGGCCCGCCGCGGTCTCGGCGTCGCGCAACGCCGAGCGGTAGGCCACGTACTGTTCGAGCTTGTCCTGCAGTGCCGCGAAGGTGAACGGCTTGAGCAGATACAGCACCACACCCCGCGCGACCGCCGTCCGCACGACCTCCAGATCGCGGTTCGACGTGACGGCGATGATGTCGGGACTCGGACGACCGGCGCTCAGGCGTGCAGCCACTTCGAGGCCGCTCGTGTCGGGGAGCCCGATGTCGAGCAGCACCAGATCCACCGGTGTGCCCACCCGCGCAGCCGACGCGACCGCCCGCACGGCGTCGCTACCCGTGTGCGCGACACCTACCACCTCGAACCCGTCCACCCTCCCGACGTATTCGCGGTGGGCCTCGGCGATGAGCGGTTCGTCCTCGACGACGAGCACCCGGATCACGACCGGCTCTCCAAGGGGATCACGGCGACGATCATCGAACCCAGCGACGGTTCGGTGCGCAGAGTTCCCCCGTGACGCGCCACGACCTGGGCGACGAGTGCGAGTCCGAGGCCGCGCTGCTCGGACTTGGTTGAGTAGCCGCGCTGCATGGCCTGGGCCAGCACCTCCGGCGACATCCCCGGCCCGCTGTCGGCGACCTCGACGATCATCGACGAATCGTCCCGACGCACAGTCACCTCCACCCATGGGTCGTCCGACGCATGGGAGGCGTCGATGGCGTTGTCGATGAGATTCCCGACGAGGGTGACGATATCGCGCGCCGGGATGGACGGAACCGGGCCCAGTTCCGTGTCGTCGGTGACGGTCAGTTCCACACCTCGCTCGGCCGCCTCGTCGATCTTGCCGAGCAGCAACGCCGACAGCGCCGGCTCGTGGATGGCACTTGTCAACCTGTCGATCAGGTGCTGGGAGACCGCCAGTTCCTGCGTCGCGAACGCGACCGCGTCCTCCGTCCGGCCGAGTTCGACCATCGTGACGATGGTGTGCAGACGGTTCGCCGACTCGTGGGCCTGCGCCCGCAGCGACTCGGCGAATCCGCGGACCGAGTCGAGTTCACCGAGGACACCGCGCAACTCGGTGTGGTCGCGGAGGGTGACGACGGTGCCGATGCGGCGCTCGTTCCAGTTCACCGCGTCGCTGTTGACGACGAGGGTGCGGTCGCGCGTCAGGTGCACCTCGTCGCGTGCCTCGCCGGTGGTTGCGAGTTCGCGCAGTGTCTCGGGCAGGGCGTCGAAGGGGACCGGCCCGGTCGGGGGAAGGCCGAGCAGGCGGCGTGCCTCGTCGTTGACGACGTCGACCTGCGGTGAGGCGCCGGGTGCTCCACCGAACACCAGCAGCCCTTCACCGATCGAGTGCAGGACGGCGTCGTGGTGTTCGTACATGCGCCGCAGCTGGTCGGGATCGAGCCCGAGGGTCTGACGGCGCAGGCGCCGCGCGATCAGGTATCCGCCCGCCGCGGTGACCACGAGCCCGGCCGCCACCAGGCCGACGATGCCCGGAAGGCTCCGCACGAAGTTCTCGGCGATCCTCTCCCGTGTCACCCCGACCGACACGAATCCGACGAGCGTGCCGTCGTCGTAGACCGGCGCGATGGTGCGGATCGACGATCCGAGGCTGCCCGTGTACGTCTCGGTGAACGGCGTGCCCGAACGGGCCTCATCGGTGTGGCCCGTGTACGGCAACCCGATCTGCTCCGGCACCGGATGTGTCACGCGGATGCCCTCGGGGTCCACGACGACGACGAAGTCCACCCCTGTCGCCTCGTGGATCTGCTCGGCGCGGGGCTGGAGCGCTGCGGTCGGATCGGGGGAGAGCAACCCGTCCGCGACCTCCGGGAAGAGCGCGGCTGTCACTGCGATATCCGTCACGGTGCGGCGCGTGGCCTCGTCGGCGTCGCGGCGTTCGTCGACGACGATGAGCGCACCCGCCACGATCGCTATCACCGTGAACACCACCAGCTGGAGGATGAGCAGCTGGCCCGCCACGCTCATCGGCGGTCTCGCCTGGCGACGGTTCACCGTTCACCTCCCGTGAACACTATGTACACAAACTTCTCCCGCGGCGACCCGGCCACCACCATGTCCTTATGTGGACGTGATGCCGGTCACCACCCGGGCGCGGAGCGGCCCTACCAGGGTCCCGTAGTACCCGACCGAACCACGGTCGATTCCCGAGTCCTCGCCGGTGCGTCACCGCATCCCGTTATCCGTGAACATCGCGCGACGAGCCCGCGCATGATCGAAGGGCACTCCATGAGCACCACAACCGTGCGGGGCGAGAAACGCCGCGACCGTACCCACTGGCTGTACATCGGCGTCATCATCGCCGTCGTCGCCGGTATCGCCGTCGGATGGCTGGCCCCCGAGACGGGCAAGTCGCTCGGTGTCCTCGGCACCATGTTCGTCGACCTGATCAAGATGATGATCAGCCCGGTGATCTTCTGCACCATCGTGCTCGGCATCGGGTCGGTCCGGGCAGCGGCGAGCGTCGGCCGGATCGGTGGACTCGCGCTGATCTACTTCGTGGGCATGTCGACCGTGGCCCTCGCAATCGGCCTGGGTGTGGGCAACCTGCTCGACCCGGGCTCGGGGCTCACCCTCGATCCGGCCAACGCCGGCTCGGGTGCCGAACTCGCCGAGAAGGCGCATGCCGCCGGCGGCACCGTCGACTTCATCGCGTCGATCATCCCCACCTCCCTGTTGTCCGCACTGACCGAGGGCAGCGTCCTGCAGACCCTGTTCGTGGCGCTGCTCGTCGGCTTCGCCATCCAGGGCATCGGCAAGTCGGGTGAACCGATCCTGCGGGGCATCGGCCACCTGCAGAAGCTGGTCTTCCGCATCCTGACGATGATCCTGTGGCTCGCCCCGATCGGTGCCTTCGGTGCCATCGCCAACGTCGTCGGCCAGACCGGTCTGAGCGCGGTCCTGCAGCTCGGTGTTCTGATGATCGCCTTCTACCTCACGTGCGTCGTGTTCGTCTTCGGTGTTCTCGGATCGTTGCTGCGAGCGGTCTCCGGTGTCTCGGTGTTCAAGCTCGTGAAGTACCTCGCCCGCGAGTACCTCCTCATCTTCGCGACGTCGTCGTCGGAGTCCGCGCTGCCGCGTCTGATCGCCAAGATGGAGCACCTCGGTGTCCAGCGCACCACCGTCGGCGTGGTCGTGCCCACCGGTTACTCGTTCAACCTGGACGGCACCGCGATCTACCTGACGATGGCCGCCCTGTTCGTGTCCGACGCGATGGGCAGTCCCCTGAACATGGGTGAGCAGATCTCGCTCCTGCTGTTCATGATCGTCGCCTCGAAGGGTGCGGCCGGGGTCACCGGTGCCGGTCTGGCGACGCTGGCCGGCGGTCTGCAGAGCCACCGCCCCGACCTGCTCGACGGTGTCGGCCTGATCGTCGGTGTCGACCGGTTCATGTCCGAGGCGCGTGCCGTCACCAACTTCTCCGGCAACGCCATCGCGACCCTGCTCATCGGCACGTGGACCAAGTCGGTGGACCGTGACCGCGTCGACGAGGTGCTCAGCGGACGGCTGCCGTTCGACGAAAGCATGATGGTCGACGATCACGAGCCCGCTCCCGAGCGCGAACCGGCGAAGCTGGAGAAGGTGTCCGTCTGATCCGGCATCCGCTACGACAATGGCTGTCCGCTACGGAAATTTTCCGTAGCGGACAGCTATTTCTGTAGCGACTACGCGCCGGCGGCGTTATCACGACATCCGCCGGCTCGAGGACCTCGACGAGGAGAAGGTCCGGAAGTGGGTGAGACAGGCCGCCGCGCTGCCGGGGGAGAAGATGTAGCACGCCGATGTTCGGGGGAGTGATCGGGCACACGATAGTTTGGATGCATGACCACGCCTCTCCAGGACATCCCGATCAACACCCTCTCGGGTGAACCCACGAATCTCGGCTCGTACGAGGGCCACGCGGTACTCGTCGTGAACGTCGCGTCCAAGTGCGGCCTGACCCCGCAGTACACGGCACTCGAGAAGCTCGCGCAGGAATACCGCGACCGCGGACTGTTCGTCGTGGGCGTGCCGTGCAATCAGTTCATGGGTCAGGAGCCCGGAACGCCGGAGGAGATCCAGGAGTTCTGCTCCGCCACCTACGGCGTGACCTTCCCGCTGCTCGAGAAGATCGAGGTCAACGGCGAGAACCGGCATCCGCTCTACGCCGAGCTCACCAAGCACCCGGATGCCTCCGGCGAGGCCGGCGACATCCAGTGGAACTTCGAGAAGTTCCTCATCGCTCCCGACGGCACGGTCGCCGCGCGCTTCCGTCCCCGCACGGAACCGGATGCGCCCGAGATCCTCGACGCCCTCGAAGAGATCCTGCCGGCCTGACATGTTCGGCACAGAAGCGCGGGACGCGCTGTACGACATCATCCGCATGCGTCGCGACGTCCGTGCAGAATTCAGCGGGGAACGGCTCGACGAGGACACGCTGATGCGCATCCTGCGGGCCGCCCATCACGCACCCAGTGTCGGCAACACCCAGCCCTGGGACTTCGTCGTCGTACAGGACGAACAGCGGCTGAAGGAGTTCGCCGAGCACGTCGCCGGTTGCCGGCAGGCGTTCGCCGACTCGCTCCCCGAGGACCGGAAGAGCACCTTCGACCCCATCAAGATCGAAGGCATCGTCGAATCGGGGACCGGCGTCGTCGTCACCTACGACCCCGAACGCGGCGGCAAGCACATCCTCGGCCGTCACACCATCGACGAATCCGGCCTGTTCTCGGCCGTGCTGGCGATCCAGAACCTGTGGCTCGCCGCGACCGCCGAGGGTCTCGGCGTGGGATGGGTGTCGTTCTACGAGGAGGACTTCCTCGCCGACTTCGTCGGAGTGAGCGCACCCGTGCGTCCCATCGCGTGGCTGTGTGTCGGGCCGGTCACGCGGCTCCAGGAGATACCCGACCTCGAACGGTTCGGCTGGCGCAAGGGGCGCCAGCTCGAGGAGGCCGTGCACCGCGACAGGTTCGCGGCGCCGGGTGACCGGGAAGCCTGATCCGACGGGTGGCGACCGGTTCGTGAGTGCGCGAGCCGGCCGCCACCCGCTGTTTCACAGATCGGTCGTCACCTGCCTGTTTTCAGAGTTCGGTCGCGACCTTCCAGGCACTGTGGATGGCGCCCTCGATGTAGTCGACCCGACCCGCGTCCCCGACGACGCGGACATCGATGTCCGAGCCGGCCAGTTCGTCGGCGAGCGGTGCTGCCGCCGACACACCGGACGCGACCACGACCATGCGGGCGCGTACCGATTTCGTCTCGCCACCCACGGTGAACTCCACCGTCTTCGGGGTGATGCGCTGAACCGTCGCACCACGATGCACCTCGAGGCCGACCTCGCGCGCGTGCTTGACGGCGGTCCACCGGCGCGGCATCGCCATCGGCACCCCGAGCTGCTTCCCCTCGGCGAGCAGCGTCACCCGGCTTCCCCGCTCGGCCATGAACTCCGCGAGTTCGAGCCCGACGAGCGACCCGCCGATCACGACGACGTCCTTCGCCATCGGCAGGAAACGCAGGAACCGCCGGCTCAGATCACGGATCCTCCGAGGGCTCGTGGTGATACCGGCGAGCCTGCCCACCCGGCCCATCACCCGCAGCACCGGGGACTGATCGGAGACGTCGCCCGCACCCGTCATGAGCGCACGCATGCTGTCGCCGGTGTGCACGTGCGGCAAGTCCCCGCCCGGCACGGTGGGACGTTCCCGCACGGCGCCCGTCGCGACGACCACCACGTCCGGCTTCAGGGCGCGGATCGATGCGGAGGTGGCCTCGGCGCCGAGCCGCACGTCGATGCCGAGGCGGGTGACCTCGGCCGTCAGCCATTTCAGCAGCCGCTCGTTGTCGGGGGTGGTGAGGGTCGAGAACCACAGGGTCCCGCCCAGCCGGTCGGTCTTGTCCAGGACGGTGACGCGGTGCCCGCGCTCGGTGGCGACCCGCGCAGTCTCGAGGCCGCCCGGCCCGGCACCCACCACGACGACGTGCTTCGGCGCCGCAGTGCGGACGAACGGCACGAGTGTCTCGTTGCCCAGCGCCGGATTGACCGCACAGATGGGCGTGGCATCCCAGAAGTTCTCCTGCACGCACACATAGCAGTTGATGCACGGGCGGATCTGCTCGCTGCGGCCCTGCTTGAGCTTGGCGACGAGCGCGGGATCGGCCAGCAACTGACGTCCCATCGCGACGAAGTCGGTGACGCCCTCGGCGATCATTCGCTCGCTGACCTCCGGCAGCATGCGGCCGACGGTGATGACGGGGATCGACACCGCACGCTTGATGACCGCCGCGTTGTGGGTGTAGTAGCCGACCTTGTCCGGCAACGGGCCGTCGGTGAAATTCGCGAACGCGTTCAGCGCGGTGCCAGTGACGTGGAGTGCATCGGCACCGGCCTGCTCGAACAGCACTGCGGCAGCAGCGGATTCCTCGACGGACAGGCCGTCCGTCTCACCGTATTCCTGCCCTGCCAGCCGCACGATGACGGCGAGGCGGTCGCCGACCTCGGCCTTGACCGCGCGGATCACCTCGCAGGTCAGCCGGGCCCGGTTCTCCAGCGACCCGCCGTATCCGTCGGTGCGCTGGTTCGTGTAGCGGCTGAGGAAGGCGCCGAGCACGTAGTTGTGGGCGGCGTGGATCTCGACGGCGTCCGCTCCGGCGGCGGCGACCCGGCCCGCGGCCTCGGCGAACATCCGGATCAACCATTCGATGTCGCTCTCGGAGGCCTCGTTGTAGGTGGCCTGCGCGCCACCCTGGATCGATGCCATGCGCTGCAGTTCCGCGGGCGTGCAGTCGGCCATGGCGCTCATGTCGCTCGGCGGCTTCGGGATGCTCGGCACGAGCTGCGGCCGGCCCTGCAGGGTGTCGATACGGGCGACCTTGCCGTGGTGCACCATCTGCACGCACAGTTTGCTGCCGGCCTCGTGGACGGCGTCGGTCAGTGCGCGGAGGCCGGGGATGAACCGGTCCTCGGACAGGCCGGGTTCCTTCGTGCTGGTGCATCCCGCCGGATAGGCGACCGCGCAGCATCCGGTGACGATCAGCCCGGTGCCTCCGGCCGCGCGGGCGACGAAATGATCGATGTCGCCCTGCTCGATCTCCCCGTCCTCGCAGAGGTTCATGTCCATGGCGGGCATCACCACGCGGTTTTCCAGGGTGATCGGCCCGATGGTGCCGGGGGAGAGAAGGCGCGTATAGGTCTGGTTCGGGACTGCCACGCCCGGACGGTATGCCCGGCTCCGTGTGGCCGTCGACACTGTCCCGATGAACGGGATGCGGATCGCCGGCCCGAGTCTTCATCCGGACTTCCCGGTCGGGCAGGACGCCGTTCACCCGAGTGCAGCAGGCTCGGGGGCATGAGCGGACGGATGATCGTGTCGGTGTCGGGGATCCGGGACGTCACGCGCGACCTCGTGGACGCCTTCGCCCGTGAAACGGACGCGCGTGGAGTGCCGTTGTCGCTGTTCGTCGCACCCCGCCTGAAAGACCACTACCGCCTCGTGCGGGATCCGGCGACGCAGGAGTGGCTGCTCGAGCGACGCGAGGGCGGCGACGCGATCGTGCTGCACGGTTACGACCAGGCGGCGACGAAGCGACGTCGCGCCGAGTTCGCGACGCTGCCCGAGCACGAAGCACGGTTGCGCCTGCTCGCCGCCGACCGTGTGCTCGAGGAGACCGGACTGCGCACCCGGCTGTTCGCACCACCGCGATGGCGCGCGTCGCCGGGCGCAGTGACAGCACTTCCGCAGGTCGGTTTCCGGATGATGGCGGACAACGCGGGGATCCACGATCTGGTGGCGGGCACCGTGACGAAGACGCGGCTGTACGCGCTCGGTGACGGTGCGGGGTCGGACGTGTGGCGCTGCCGCGCGATGGTGATGGGCGCGTCGCGGACGGCGCGGCGCGGGGAGCTGCTGCGTCTGGCGATCGCCGCTCCCCGGCTCGCCGAGTCCGGACCCCGGCAGGCGATCCTCGACGCCGTCGACCTCGCGCTGCACCACGGTGCCGAACCGACCGTCCACGCCTGGCGGCCGCGTCCGTCGAACAGCCGCGTGGCGTGATCCCGCCTGGCCCGCCGGTGCTCCCGGTCGCCGCATCCGCTCGGTAATGTTGGCGGCCATGGATGCTGACGTGATCGTGGTGGGGGCGGGACTCGCGGGGCTCGTGGCGGTCGGTGAACTGATCGACGCCGGTCGCAAGGTTCTGCTGGTCGATCAGGAGAACTCGAACAACATTGGTGGGCAGGCCTTCTGGTCGTTCGGTGGGTTGTTCTTCGTCGACAGTCCCGAACAGCGACGACTCGGGATCAAGGATTCCTACGAACTCGCCTTGCAGGACTGGATGGGGACCGCCGGCTTCGACCGCGAGATCGAGGACCGCTGGCCGCGGCGCTGGGCCCAGGCCTACGTCGAGTTCGCCGCGGGGGAGAAGCACGCCTGGCTCAAGCAGCGCGGGCTGAAGATCTTCCCGATGGTCAACTGGGCCGAACGCGGCGGATACGACGCTGCAGGGCACGGCAACTCGGTCCCGCGATTCCACATCACCTGGGGTACCGGTCCGGGCCTCGTCGAGATCTTCGAGCGCAAGCTCCGCGAAGGCGTCGAACGCGGTCTCGTCACGCTGAAGCACCGCCACCGGGTCGACGAACTCGTCGTCACCGACGGCGCCGCCACCGGTGTGCGCGGAGCGATCCTCGAGCCCGCCGACGCGGCGCGCGGCGTGGCGTCCTCCCGCACCGTCGTCGGGGACTTCGAGTTCTCCGCCGGAGCCGTCATCGTCACCTCCGGCGGTATCGGCGGCAACTACGACCTCGTGAAGAAGAACTGGCCGAAGCGGATGGGGGAGCCGCCGAAGCACATGCTCAGCGGTGTGCCCGCGCACGTCGACGGCCGGATGCTCGAGATCACCGAGAAGGCCGGCGGGAACATCGTCAACCGCGACCGCATGTGGCACTACACCGAGGGCATCACCAACTACGACCCGGTGTGGCCCGATCACGGCATCCGCATCCTGCCCGGCCCGTCCTCGCTGTGGCTCGACGCCACCGGCAAGCGGTTGCCGGTGCCGTTGTTCCCCGGCTTCGACACGCTCGGCACCCTCGAGTACATCGTGAGCACCGGCTACGACCACACTTGGTTCGTGCTCGACCAGAAGATCATCGAGAAGGAATTCGGGCTCTCCGGCTCCGAGCAGAATCCCGACCTGACCGGGCGCAGCCTCCGCCTGCTGCTGCAGCGGGTCAGATCGGGTGCCCCCGGACCGGTCGAGGCCTTCAAGGAGCGCGGTGTCGACTTCGTCGTCCGCGACACGCTCGCCGATCTCGTGGCGGGCATGAACGAACTCACCCCCGAGGCGCCGCTCGACTACGAGCAGGTGCGTTCGGTGGTCGAGGCCCGCGACCGCGAGATGGACAACAAGTACACCAAAGACCTGCAGGTCGCGGCGGTGCGCTCGGCGCGGGCCTACGCACCCGACCGCGTCGTCCGCATCGCGGCGCCGCACCGGATCCTCGACCCCAAGGCCGGACCGCTCATCGCGGTCAAGCTGCACCTGCTCACCCGCAAGACGCTCGGCGGGCTCGAGACCGACCTGTCGTCGCGCGTGCTGCGGTCGGACGGGTCGGTCTTCGACGGCCTCTTCGCCGCCGGTGAGGTCGCCGGCTTCGGTGGTGGCGGCGTCCACGGCTACCGGTCGCTCGAGGGCACCTTCCTCGGCGGATGCATCTTCTCGGGCCGGGCGGCGGGTCGCGCCGCCGCCCGCTGAACCTCCCGTCGGCGTCGACTGGGACAGCAGAGCGCGAAACGGTCGTAGGAGCGCGAAACATCCCGCGCCGACGACCGTTTCGCGCTCCGCAGCGTCAGACCTCGACGCCGTCTTCGTGCGGCAGCACGCGGAATTCGGTGCCCTCCGGCGCCATCTCGCTGTACCGGCCGTAGAAGATGCCGCGACCGTTGTCGTTGACGATGCCCTGGTGGATCGGCACGGCGACCCGCGGATTCACCGCGCGCAGGTAGTCGATCGCCTCCCAGATCTTGAGCCACGGCGCGGTCGACGGCAGGGCCAGCACGTCGACGCGCTCGTGCGGGATGTACAGCGAGTCGCCGGGGTGCAGCAGCCGCGACGGATTCTCGTCGTCGCCCACGAGGAAGGCCGTGTTGTCGATGACGGGCATGTCGGGGTGGATCACCGCGTGCCGTCCGCCGGTGCCGCGTACGGTCAGCGAACCCACCGAGAAGGCGTCGCCGGGACGCACCGCGGTCCAGTCGCCGTCGAGCAGGTTCGCCGACTGCGGGTCGGAGAACAACTGCGCTCCGGGGTTGGCCTCGAGGAGCGCGGGCAGCCGGGTGGTATCGGCGTGGTCGGGATGCTGGTGGGTCACGAGGATCGCGTCGAGTCCGGTGATGCCCTCGAACCCGTGGGAGAAATTTCCGGGGTCGAAAAGGAGCTTCGCGCCGAGGTGTTCGACGAGGATGCAGGAATGGCCGAAATGGGTCAGTTGCATGTCGTCGAGTATGCCGTCGGGAGGAGCCCGATGACCGACTCACGGACAGGAACTCCGCTTCGGCAGCTTCCTCACGCCGTCCGCTGCCGATCCGGCGGGCGTCGTCGACCTCGCCGTGGTGTCGGAGAGCGCCTGGACCGCATCGCAGCCCCGGCGAAGCGGTCGACGCACTGATCGAGGCGATCGAAGTGATCCGCGCTCTGTGGTCGGACGAGAAGGGCGCGGCCGGGATCGACGGCACGTACTACCCGCTGACCGGCGCGAAGCGGGGCCCGTTCCCCGCGCACGCTCTCGGCATCTGGCTCGGCGCCTACGGCAAGCGGATGCTCGACGTCACCGGCCGCTTCGCCGGCGGATGGCTGCCGAGTTCGTTCGCCGCCGGGCCCGAGAAGCTGGGGGAGATGAGCGCCCGCGTCGACGAGGGTGCGCACCGTGCCGGGCGTGATCCCGCCGCGATCCGCCGGCTCTACAACATCTCCGGCACCTTCGCGGAGACCGCGGACGGGTCGCGGTCCGACCTCGAACGTTTCGCCGGTGAGGTCGCGCCCCGCGTGCGCGAACTCGTTGTTGCCGAGCGGCGTTGAACGGGGGTGACGGGTCTCGCACGAGCGGGACCTCGGCCGATGCCCTTCCCGGTGGCCACGGCCGGTAAACTGCTGGATGTCCGGTGTCCGTCCCCGGGCGCCAGCACTACTACCGAGGAGCAGCACGTGGCGCGTGTCGTCGTCGAAGTCATGCCCAAAGCCGAGATTCTCGACCCCCAGGGTCAGGCCATCACCGGGGCGCTGTCGCGGCTGGGCTTCGCGGGCGTGACCGACGTCCGTCAGGGTAAGCGTTTCGAGCTCGAAGTCGACGGCAGCGTCGGCGACGAGGAGCTCGAGAAGATCGCCGAGTCGTTGCTCGCCAACACGGTGATCGAGGACTGGGCCATCCGGCGGATCGACGGTGACGCATGAGCGCACGCATCGGAGTCATCACCTTCCCGGGCACGCTCGACGACGTCGACGCCTCCCGCGCGGTGAAGCTCGCCGGTGGTGAGGCCGTGAGCCTGTGGCACGGAGACGCCGATCTCAAGGGGGTCGACGCGGTGATCGTGCCCGGCGGCTTCTCCTACGGCGACTACCTGCGCTGCGGTGCCATCGCACGGTTCGCACCGGTGATGGGCAAGGTCGTCGAGGCCGCGCAGAAGGGCATGCCCGTCCTCGGCATCTGCAACGGCTTCCAGGTGCTGTGCGAGGCGGGTCTGCTGCCCGGCGCGCTCACCCGCAACGCCGGTCTGCACTTCGTCTGCCGCGACGAGTGGCTGAAGGTCGAGTCGAACACCACCGCGTGGACCTCGCGCTACGAGGCCGGCGCCGAGATCCTCATCCCGCTCAAGTCGGGTGAGGGCCGCTACCAGGCATCGGAGAAGGTGCTCGACGAGCTCGAGGGTGAAGGTCGCGTGGTGTTCCGCTTCGCGGGCGACAACCCGAACGGTTCGCAGCGCGGCATCGCCGGCATCTCGTCGGCGAACGGCCGGGTCGTCGGTCTCATGCCGCACCCCGAGCACGCCACCGAGGCGCTCACCGGCCCCAGCGATGACGGACTCGGCATGTTCTACAGCGTGCTGGACGCGGTCGTCAACGCGTGACCGCCTGACCGGAATTTTCCGGCGAAGCCCCCATCGCCCCCCGGGTCGTGGGGGCGTCGCTCGTTCCGGCGGGCTCGAGGAATCCTTCGAACCGAAGTTCCGGAACAGGAGAGACGGAACGAGGGACCCCGCCACCGTCCCGATCGGCTGCGGAATCCCTCGTCCCTACAACCCGGAGCTCGACCCCCCGATCAAGTCCCGGGCGCGATGTCGTCGTCATCCCCCATGCGCGACATCGCGGATCAGTCTGCCGGAGCCGAATCGTCCTGTCCTGAGTAGGACTACCCAAATCGGGCCTGTCCGTCGACGGGCGTTGCGTGTCGGTCCCCGGCGGTACCGTCGCGCCATGACAGCGACCATTGCGATGATCACCTTCGACACGACCGATCCGGCTCCGATCGCGAGATGGTGGGCCGAGCGTACGGGCGGCCGCATCGAGCAGGAGAACGACGGCTGGTTCTTCATCGTCGCCCTGCCACAGGGCATCAGGCTGGGCTTCCAGAAGGTGTCCGATCCGACACCCGGGAAGAACCGCGTGCACCTCGATCTCGCCGCCCCCGACCTCGACGCCGAGGTCGAGCGCTTCGTGCAGGCCGGCGCGAAGGAGGTCCACCGTGAGGACATGGGCGACGACTTCCGCTGGGTGACGCTCGCCGACCCCGAGGGCAACCTGTTCTGCGTCGCCGAGGGGCACTGACACTCGGTACGAGGAGAGCGGGCCGGCGCTTTCGGTCGGCGCTCCCGCTGTCCGTGATGCGAAGATGCAGTCATGTCTTCCACGCGTGCTGATGCTCGGGGTCTCTGTAATTTCGTCGACCTGTCGCCGTCGCCGTTCCACGTCTGCGCCACCGTCGCCGCGGCGCTGACCGAGGCGGGCTTCGTCGAACTGCACGAGCAGCAGGCCTGGCCCTCCGAACCGGGACGCTTCTTCCTGATACGCGGCGGGTCGCTGATCGCATGGAGCACCGAGGGTGTCGCCGACGATCCGGCCGCACCCTTCCGCATCGTCGGCGGGCACACCGACAGCCCCAACCTGCGCGTCAAGCAGCATCCCGACCTCACATCGGCGGGCTGGCGGATGGTGGGACTCGAACCGTACGGCGGTGCGTGGCTCAACTCGTGGCTCGACCGCGACCTCGGCATCTCCGGCCGCTTCACCGTGCGCGCGGCGGAGACGACCGAGGACGTCCTCGTCCGAGTCGACGCGCCGGTCCTGCGTGTCCCGCAGCTCGCCATCCACCTGTCCGAGGACCGCAAGGGCGTCCAGCTCGACCCGCAGCGCCACGTCAACGGCGTCTGGGGAGTCGGCACCGAACCGCGCTCGTTCATCGCGTGGGTCGCCGAGCAGCACGGAATCGACCCGGGCGCGGTGCTCGGCTGGGAACTGATGACCCACGACCTCGCACCGAGCGCGGTCGTCGGGCCGGGCCGCGACCTGGTCAGCGCACCGCGTCTCGACAACCAGGGCACCTGCTACGCCGGACTGCACGCCCTTCTCGCCGCCGCGGAACACGTCGCAGCGCACGGTGGCCCGATGCCGCTCCTCGCCCTGTTCGACCACGAGGAGGTCGGCAGCATGTCCGACCGCGGCGCCTTCTCGGAACTGCTCGACACCGTCCTCGAACGGATCGTCCTGCTCCGGGGTGGCGGCCGAGAGGAGTTCCTCCGCGCCCGCGCCGGCTCGATCGTCGCGTCCGGCGACATGGCGCACGCCACGCACCCCAACTACCCCGAGCGGCACGAACCCGCCCACCGCATCGCGGTCAACGGCGGACCGGTCCTGAAGGTGAACCAGAACCTGCGCTACGCGAGCGACGCGACCGGTGCCGGAGCCTTCGCGCTGGCCTGCGAGCAGGCGGGGGTCCCGCTGCAGCGGTACGTGCACCGCGCCGACCTGCCGTGCGGCTCGACGATCGGCCCGATCACCGCGTCGAGGACCGGCATCACGACCGTCGACGTCGGCGCTCCGCAGCTCGCCATGCACTCGGCGCGCGAGTTCATGGGCGCGGACGACGTGGCGAGCTATGCGCAGGCCCTGACCGCTTTCCTGACCCCGGCATCGTGACCGCGTTCGCCCGCCCCGAAGCACCCGCCGGTGACACACTGAAGACGGTCGTGTCCGGTCGGAGAGAACGGGGGAATGCAGTGGACGTCCCGTCCTACCCCGATCATCTGCTGTCCCTCGACGAGTGGGCGGCCCTGCCCGAATCCGACGGGCACCATGTGGAGGTGTGCGAGGGCGTGCTCCTCGCCGCGCCCGCGCCGGGGGCGGCGCACGATCATGCCGCGGTGACCCTGGCGTTGCTCCTCGACGAGAAGCTGCCCGACGAATGGTGCGCGCTCGGAGGCGTCGAGGTGCTGGTCGCGGAGAAGCCGCTGACGGTGCGGTGCCCCGACGTGATCGTCGTGGGACGCTCCCTCGTCGACGCCGATCCCGATCGGGCGCCGATCTCCGAGGTGAAGCTGGTCGTGGAGGTCACCGTCGACGGCACGGCCCGCACCGACCGCGTCACGAAGTTCTCCGAATACGCGGAGGCCGGCGTCCCGCAGTACTGGATCGTCGATCTCGGCGGACCGCCGGTGATCGCGACCTTCACGCTCGTCGACGGGTGGTACCGATTCGACGGGGAGCACTCGGGCACCGTCACCCTCGATGCGCTGGGCACCGAGGTGGCCGTCACACCGTCGGGGTTCGTGCCCGCACCGGTGAACCCCGTCGCGCCTGCACAACGATAGACTGATCCGCGGCAGTTCCCGCCCGGCCTGCCGTTTTCGATCCCAGAGTGAAGGGACCCGACGCCCAGTGTCACCGCACGTGGATACCGTCTCCCACGCCGCCGAAACCCCCGACGCCGCTCAGCCCTATCGGGAGCTGGGTCTGAAGGAAGACGAGTACACCCGGATCAAGGAGATCCTGGGCCGTCGCCCCACCGACGCCGAACTCGCCATGTACTCGGTGATGTGGTCCGAGCACTGCTCGTACAAGTCGTCGAAGGTGCACCTGCGCTATTTCGGCGAGACCACCACCGACGAGATGCGTGAGTCGATGCTCGCGGGCATCGGTGAGAACGCCGGCGTCGTCGACATCGGCGACGGCTGGGCCGTCACCTTCAAGGTCGAGTCGCACAACCACCCGTCCTACATCGAGCCGTACCAGGGCGCCGCGACCGGCGTGGGCGGCATCGTCCGCGACATCATGGCCATGGGCGCCCGCCCGATCGCCGTGATGGACCAGCTCCGCTTCGGCGCCGCCGATCACCCCGACACCCGTCGCGTCGTCGACGGTGTCGTGCGCGGTGTCGGCGGCTACGGCAACTCCCTGGGCCTGCCCAACATCGGTGGCGAGACCGTCTTCGACGCCTCCTACCAGGGCAACCCGCTCGTGAACGCGCTGTGCGCGGGTGCGATGCGCGTGGAGGACCTGCACCTCGCCCACGCTTCCGGCACGGGCAACAAGGTCATCCTGTTCGGTGCCCGCACCGGCCTCGACGGCATCGGCGGCGTGTCCGTCCTCGCCTCCGAGACCTTCGACGACAGCGCCGGCGGCCGCCCCAAGAAGCTCCCGAGCGTGCAGGTGGGCGACCCCTTCACCGAGAAGGTGCTCATCGAGTGCTGCCTCGACCTCTACCGCGAGAAGCTCGTCGTCGGCATCCAGGACCTCGGCGGTGCCGGTCTGTCCTGCGCGACCTCCGAGCTCGCCGCCGCCGGCGACGGTG
This sequence comes from Rhodococcus sp. 852002-51564_SCH6189132-a, assembly GCF_001665495.1. Classification (NCBI taxonomy): domain Bacteria; kingdom Bacillati; phylum Actinomycetota; class Actinomycetes; order Mycobacteriales; family Nocardiaceae; genus Rhodococcus; species Rhodococcus sp. 852002-51564_SCH6189132-a. Next base: position 196,169 of record NZ_LZMJ01000070.1, on the reverse strand, counting down.
GCATGCACATCGACCTCGAGCGTGTCCCGACGCGCGCGAAGGGCATGACCCCGGCCGAGGTGCTGTCCTCGGAGTCGCAGGAACGCATGTGCGCGGTCGTCACGCCCGACAACGTCGACGCCTTCATGGACGTCTGCAAGAAGTGGGACGTCCTGGCCACCGTCATCGGTGAGGTCACCGACGGCGACCGCCTGGTCATCGACTGGCACGGCGAGACCGTCGTCGACGTGCCGCCGCGTACGGTCGCGCACGAGGGCCCGGTCTACGAGCGCCCCGTCGAGCGCCCGGCCTCGCAGGACGAGCTGATCGCGAACACCACCGCCGGCCTGAAGCGTCCGGAGACCGCCGACGAGCTGCGCGAGACGCTGCTGAAGATGCTCGCGTCGCCGGCGCTGTGCAGCCGCAAGTGGATCACCGAGCAGTACGACCGCTACGTGCGCGGCAACACGGTGCTCGCCGAGAACGCCGACGCCGGTGTGGTCCGTATCGACGAGGAGACCGGCCGCGGCATCGCGCTCGCGACCGACGCTTCGGGCCGCTACACGCAGCTCGATCCGTACACGGGCGCCCAGCTCGCCCTCGCCGAGGCCTACCGCAACGTCGCCGTCACCGGTTCGACGCCGAAGGCCGTCTCGAACTGCCTGAACTTCGGTTCGCCCGAGGACCCCGGCGTGATGTGGCAGTTCCAGCAGGCCGTGCGCGGCCTCGCGGACGGCTGCGCGAAGCTCGGCATCCCCGTCACCGGTGGCAACGTCAGCTTCTACAACCAGACCGGCGCCACCGCGATCCTGCCGACCCCGGTCGTCGCGGTGCTCGGTGTGATCGACGATGTGCACCGTCGCATCCCCACCGGCGTCGGCCTCGAGCCGGGCGAGACGCTGATCCTGCTCGGCGAGACCCGCGACGAGTTCGACGGCTCCATCTGGGCGCAGGTCGAACACGACCACCTCGGTGGTGTCCCGCCGAAGGTCGATCTCGACCGTGAGCGGCTGCTGTCGGAGATCCTCACCGCCGGTTCGCGCGACGGCCTGATCTCCGCCGCACACGACCTGTCCGAGGGTGGTCTCGCGCAGGCCGTCGTCGAGGCCGCACTCGCGGGCGAGACCGGCTGCCGCGTGCTGCTCCCCGAGGGCGCCGATCCGTTCGTGACGTTGTTCTCCGAATCGGCCGGCCGCGTGCTCGTGGCCGTGCCGCGCACCGAGGAATCGCGCTTCACGGGCATGTGCACCGCACGCAACATGCCGTGGGTGCGCATCGGCGTCGTCGACGAGGGATCCGACTCCGTCGAGATCCAGGGCCTGTTCTCGATCCCCATGACCGAGCTGCGCGAGGTGTGGGAAGGGACCCTGCCTGCCCTGTTCGGGTAACCGTGCCGGCCACCCAGGTCGATCGACTGGCGGCGTTCGAGGCCCGGCAGGGCCGGATCATCGCCGCGGTCACCGACTTCGGTGAGCGCCACCCCCTCACCGCGCGGGTGTGGGGGTGGCTCGGCCTGGACTTCACGGGCGTCGCCTTCGCCGCGCTGTTCTTCTGCTGGTCGCTGACGCCGTCGCTGCTTCCGCGCGACTGGCTCTTCCAGGGCCTGATCGGCGGTATCAACGCCACGATCGGGTACGGCGTCGGATGCGTCGTCGGCTGGCCCGTGGCCCGCTTCCTGCTCCCCGCGTGGCGATGGTGGCCGCCGCCGCTGCCTGTGCTGCGTGCCATCAAGGTCGCGGTTCCGGTCGCGGCCGTTCTCGCGTCGCTCGTCGCGCTCGTGCTCTCCGCCGGCGAGCAACGCCAGCTCGCCGCCCTGATGGGTGTCGAGGGCACCACGACCTCGGGATATCTGCGCACCATCGTGCTGAGCGTCGCGGTCGCTGCCGCCCTCATCGCTCTGTGGCGCGGGTTGCGCGACATCGTCCGCTGGGTGTCGATGCTGCTCATGCGCCGTACCCGGATGCCGCTCGGTCTCGCCCGCACGCTCGGCGTTCTCGTCGTCGTGTTGGCGACCTTCATGCTCATCGACGGCGTGCTCGTCCGAGGCTCCTACGCGATCGTCAATCAGGCGTTCGGCCTGGAGGACGACACCACTCGTCCCGGGGCGATCCAACCGGTCGACCCCGCAAAGTCCGGCAGTCCCGAGTCCCTCGCGGCCTGGGAGACGCTCGGATTCGAGGGTCGCAACTTCGTCTCGCGAGGACTCGACGCCGAGGAACTGACCGCCGTCAACGGCAGTCCCGCACCGGAACCGATCCGCGTGTACGTCGGTCTCGACACCGCACCCACCCCGGAAGAACGCATCGACCTCGTCCTCGCGGAACTCGAGCGGACCGGTGCCTTCGACCGCTCGACGCTCGTCCTGATCCCCACCACCGGCACCGGCTGGGTCAATCCCACCGCGGCCCGCGCGATGGAGCTCGTGCACAACGGCGACCTGGCGATGGTGGCCTGGCAGTACTCCTACCTCCCGAGCTGGATCTCCTTCCTCGCCGACCGTGAGAAGGCTGCGGCCGCAGGCAAGATGCTGATCGAGCGGGTACACGAACGCTGGTCGCAGCTGCCCGAGGACGACCGCCCCGATCTGTTCCTCTACGGCGAGAGCCTCGGCACGCAGTCGGGGGAGGGTGCCTTCGACAGCCTTGCCGAGATCCGCGCCCAGATGGACGGGGTGTTGTGGGTGGGCCCGCCCAACTCCAACCGTCTGTGGCGGCAGCTCGTCGAGCGCCGCGATCCCGGCACGACCGAGGTGCAACCGGTGTACGCGGACGGTCTCGTCGTGCGCTTCGCAGACAGCCGGGAGGCGATCCACGAGCCCGACACACCGTGGCTGTCGCCGCGCGTGCTCTACATCCAGCACGCCTCGGATCCCGTCGTCTGGTGGTCGCCGGACCTGTTGTTCTCCCGCCCCGACTGGCTGTCGGAGCCGCCCGGACGCGACCGGCTGCCGCAGATGCGGTGGTTCCCCTTCGTCACCTTCTGGCAGGTCTCCGCAGACCTCACCAACGCTGCCGGCGTCCCCGACGGACACGGCCACAACTACGGGTCGGCGGTGCTCGAGGGATGGATCGAGATCACCCAGCCCGAGGGCTGGACCGAGAACGACACCGAGCGGGTGCGCATCGCCCTCGAGGCGTTCGCGGAGGACGACGGGCCCGAGAAATGACATCGCGAGTCGCTGCAGTGACCGGTACCGCCATGAGCTGCACCGCTGCGGGATGTGCCGCCGCGCTGGTCGCGTGGAACAACCTCGTCCTCCCGGCGATGGATCTCGGTCCGCGCGGCCGGGCCGCAGCGAACGTCGGATTCGGTGTCGCGCTCGCCGCGGCGACCCGCGCGGCCGGGGTCTCCGCAACCGAGCTCGGCTGGCGCGGGGCAGGGAAGGGCCTGCGGTGGGGGACCGCGTCGGTGGTCCTGCCCGTCGCGGCCTACACGGTGATGCTCGCCGTCCCACCCGTACGACGGCGGATGGCCGCCGGAGCGCGACGCGCCGACCACACCGAGTGGGTCTTCGTGCACATCCCCTTCGGGACGGTCCTGGCCGAGGAGCTGCTGTTCCGATCGGTTCTGTACGCCCTGACCCGCCGCGAGTCACGGAGGTGGCACCGGGTGCTGACCTCGGTAGCCTTCGGGCTCTGGCACGTCGCCCCCGCCCGGCACGCCGGGGACTCGGTGCCCGGAACCGTCGCGCTCACCGCCCTGAGCGGGGTGGTGTTCGACGAACTGCGACGACGGACCGGCAGCGTCGTCGCGCCGATGCTCCTGCACCTGGCGATCAACGCCGGCGGGGCCGTCGCCGTGGGCATCGCGACGAGGCTGCGTACTTCCGAGCGCGACGCGCGTCGCTAGGGTGTGCTGCCATGGCACCCCGGAGACCCGTCGACCCCGCCGAACTGCGCGCAGCTCTCGAACGGGTGGGTCCGTGGATGAGGGGGGAGAGCGACGAGAAACCGCCGCGCTCCGATCTCGCCGCCGCTGTGCGGCTCAGTGCCCGCAGCCTCGAGCAGATAGCCCCTGGGTCGAGTGTGGAGGTTAGGGTGCCGCCTTTCGTGGCCGTCCAGTGCATCGAAGGCCCGCGTCACACGCGGGGGACACCACCGAACGTCGTCGAGACCGATCCGCGGACGTGGCTGCGTCTGGTGGTCGGCAGCATCGATTTCGCCGGGGCCGTGGACTCGGGTGCGGTGGAGGCGTCGGGTGGGCGCGCAGCGGAGATCGGACGGCTGCTCCCGATCGCCCGACTCTGACGTTTGCCGGGGTTCACGCCGGGCGTCCGGGAAGAAGCACCCCGCGCTGCCCGTAGAATGGGGGGAGCCCCGCTTGTCCAGCCTCAGGGAGCACGTCCGTGACCAGTGCCGATCTGTCGGTCCACACACGTAATCTTCTCGCCTCCACCGAACCCGAGAACGAACCCCGCGAAGAGTGCGGAGTGTTCGGAGTGTGGGCTCCCGGCGAGGACGTGTCGAAGCTCACTTACTACGGTCTCTATGCGCTGCAGCACCGAGGGCAGGAAGCTGCGGGCATCGCCGTGGCCGACGGTTCGCAGGTGCTCGTGTTCAAGGATCTCGGTCTCGTCAGCCAGGTCTTCGACGAGCAGACGCTCGCCGCGATGACCGGCCACATCGCCATCGGCCACTGCCGTTATTCCACAACCGGGTCGACGACCTGGGAGAACGCGCAGCCGATCTTCCGCACCACCGCCGCCGGCTCGGGCGTCGCGCTCGGCCACAACGGCAACCTCGTCAACACCGCCGAACTCGCCGAACGCGGACGTCGTCTCGGCGTGCTCGATCCCACACGGCCCGGTGCGGCGAACTCCGACTCCGACACCGTCGGTGCGTTGCTCGCTCACGGCGCGAAGGACAGCACGATCGAAGAGGCCGCGATGAAGCTGCTCCCGCAGCTGCGCGGCGCGTTCTGCCTGACCTTCATGGACGAGCACACCCTCTACGCGGCCCGCGACCCCTGGGGTATCCGCCCGCTGTGCCTCGGACGCCTCGACCGCGGCTGGGTCGTCGCCAGCGAGACCGCCGCCCTCGACATCGTCGGTGCCTCCTTCGTTCGCGACATCGAGCCCGGCGAACTGCTCGCGATCGACGCGGACGGTGTGCGCTCGTCGCGCTTCGCGAACCCCGAACCCAAGGGCTGCGTCTTCGAGTACGTCTACCTCGCGCGCCCCGACTCGACCATCGCCGGTCGCTCCGTCCACGCGACCCGCGTGGAGATCGGCCGCCGGCTCGCGAAGGAACACCCGATCGACGGCGATCTGGTCATCCCGGTACCCGAGTCGGGCACCCCGGCCGCCGTCGGTTACGCGCAGGGCTCGGGGATCCCGTACGGCCAGGGCCTGATGAAGAACGCCTACGTCGGCCGCACCTTCATCCAGCCCAGCCAGACCATCCGCCAGCTCGGTATCCGGCTCAAGCTCAACCCGCTGCGCGAGGTGATCCGCGGTAAGCGCCTCGTCGTCGTCGACGACTCGATCGTGCGTGGCAACACCCAGCGCGCCCTGATCCGCATGCTGCGCGAGGCCGGTGCTCTCGAGATCCACGTGCGCATCGCCTCGCCGCCGGTCAAGTGGCCCTGCTTCTACGGCATCGACTTCGCGTCGCCGGCCGAGCTGATCGCCAACGGTGCAGGTACCCGCGACACCGTCGAGGAGGGGCACGACTACGACGAGATGGTCGAGATGGTGCGCAGGTCGATCGGTGCCGACTCGCTCGGCTACATCTCGATCGACGGCATGATCGGCGCCACCGAGCAGCCCGCATCCCGTTTGTGCGCTGCATGTTTCGACGGCCACTACCCGATCGCCCTCCCCAGCGAACATCAGGCGGGCAAGGACGTCCTCGCCGGCGTCGTCGACACCGATTCGGCCACCCCGACCGTGTTGGACAACGACAACGCGGACGTTCTCAGTCGGCCGTAGAAGCTGGTCGGGTACCGTAAGTGCCGCGGTCGGCACGGTTCGGCGTGCGTTTCGCATGCCCGGACGCAGGTGTGCCTGCCCGCATGTAGCCAGATATTTCACGACAAGACACAACTCGAGGCTGGAGCCGACAACTCATGACCGAGGACGCAACCCCCGGAGCTTCCTACGCCGCGGCGGGCGTGGACATCGAGGCCGGTGACCGAGCCGTCGAACTGTTCGCCCCGCACGCGAAGAGGGCCACCCGCCCGGAGGTCATGGGCGGCCTGGGTGGGTTCGCCGGTCTGTTCGCGCTCAAGGACGGATACAAGGAGCCGCTGCTCGCGGCGTCCACCGACGGTGTCGGCACCAAGCTCGCGGTGGCGCAGGCACTCGACAAGCACGACACGGTCGGTCTCGACCTCGTCGCCATGGTCGTCGACGACCTTGTGGTCTGCGGCGCCGAGCCGCTCTTCCTGCAGGACTACATCGCCGTCGGCCGCGTGGTGCCCGAGCGGGTCGCGGAGATCGTCGCCGGCATCGCCGAGGGCTGCGTCCAGGCCGGTTGCGCGCTGCTCGGTGGCGAGACCGCCGAGCACCCGGGCGTCATGGCCGCCGACGACTACGACCTGTCCGCGACCGGCGTGGGTGTCGTCGAGGCCCAGAAGCTGCTCGGACCCGACCGCGTGCGCCCCGGCGACGTCGTCATCGCGATGGGCGCCTCGGGTCTGCACTCGAACGGCTACTCGCTCGCCCGCAAGGTGCTGCTCGACATCGGCAAGATGAGCCTGACGGCGCACGTCGACGAGTTCGGTCGCACCCTCGGCGAGGAGCTGCTCGAGCCCACCCGTATCTACGCCAAGGACTGCCTCGCGCTCGCCGCCGAGACCGAGGTGCGTACCTTCTGCCACGTCACCGGTGGTGGTCTCGCCGCGAACCTCGCGCGCGTGATGCCCAAGGGGCTCGTCGCAGAGCTCGACCGCACCACCTGGAGCCCGGCTCCGGTCTTCGGCCTCATCGCGCAGCGCGGACGGGTCGAGCGGGTCGAGATGGAAAAGACCTTCAACATGGGCGTCGGCATGGTGGCCATCGTGGCCCCCGAGGACGTCGACCGGGCTCTGGCGGTGCTCACCGCCCGGCACATCGACTGCTGGACGCTCGGCACGGTCCGCAAGGCGCAGGACGGCGCCGACGAGCGCGCGGTGCTGCTCGGAGACCACCCGCGCTTCTGACGGGCGCGCGTCGCCCGACGCGAACACGACGAAAGGCCGGTTCCCCCAGGATGAATGGGGGAACCGGCCTCTCGGCTACTGCCGTGTTGTGAACTCGGAAGTCACAGGCTCGAAGGCTGCGGACGGTGACGAGCGCCGTCCGGCCTCGCGTCGAACGCCGACCACACCACCGGCGGGCGGGGAGCCGAAAGTCGGCCTCCCCCTCCGTCGGAGAGTGATATCAGGTCAGCGACGCCAGTCGTCGTCGTAGTCGTCGTCCCAACCGGAACGTTGCTCGGCGAAGACTTCGTCCCGCTGCGAGTTGGTTGCTCCGCCAGACAGCTCTCGCTGGAGGCTCTCGAAGTCGGTGGACGGCGAGCTGTACTTGAGTTGCCGTGCAACCTTGGTCTGCTTTGCCTTAGCCCGGCCGCGGCCCATGGCCAACCCCCTCGCGCTTTGACGGGGCGGCCTGGGGAAAAGTGGCGGCCCCGGTGTGTTGAGTATTTTCCTGACGCCCACTTTAGCGTGGAAACTTCGGTTGCGCCTCCACACACCCGGCTGGGCCGGTGTCCGTTACGCCTCATAACGACCCGACCTGCATGAATGCTGTTGAAATGTGATAGAGATGCCCTTCAGAACACCCCCGGGACGGCCCGGACGGTGCCGACTCGCACGCCACCACCGAAGACCGGTGCCGACGAGAGCACCGCCAGCCGTTCGGAATCGAAGGTCGCGGCGTTCGTGGCGGCACCCGCTCCGAGGCGGTGGAGCAGGGCCGCGGTGAGCGGGAGGCGTGCCCGCTCGTGCCCGTCGTCGATCTTGAAGGCGAAGGATGTGCCGTCCGGCAGCGCGCCGGCGTGGATCCCGTCGGCGCCCGCCTTGCACAGCAGACCGCCCACCGCGCGCATGAGCTTCAGATCGTCCTTGCCGGTGCCGGAGATCAGGAACGGATGCTCGCGCACCGCGTCGGCGACGGCGCGCTCGGGCGTGCCGACCTCCGCCGTCGCGAGCCGCGAGTAGGCGCGGGCGAGATTGAACAGGGGGACGGGCACGATCGGCAGACCACAGCCGTCGATTCCGAGATCGGTGTCCTCGATGTCGCCGGTCAGTTCGAGGATCGTCTCGGTCACCAGCTGCTGCAGCGGGTGGCCGGCGTCGGTGTAGCCGTCGGTGTCCCAGCCGTTCGCCGCGCACGCCGCGAGCATCGCCGCGTGCTTGCCCGAGCAGTTCATGTAGATCGACCGCGGCGTGCGTCCGGCGGCGAGCACCTCGGCGCGGGTGAGTTCGTTGCCGGGCAGATCCGTCGGGCAGCGCAGGTCCTTCTCGGTGAAACCGGCACCGGACAGGATCCGCTCGACGGCCTCCACGTGGTCGGCCTCACCTTCGTGCGACGCCGTGGCGATCGCGAGTTCGGCGGAGTCGCGGGGGACGAAGCCGGCGCGCAGCAGCGCGACCGCCTGCATCGGCTTGTTCGACGACCGCGGATAGATCGGCGTGTGCACCTCGCCCAGCGAGACGAGGACCTCGCCGTCCGGGTCCAGAACGATCAGCGAGCCGCGGTGGATGCACTCCCGGAAGCCCGAGCGCACCACCTCGACCAGTTCGACGCTCAACGACTCTCTCCCTTCCGTGCCCGCCCCTCCTGTGGTCGTCCGGCGAGGCGGCGAGCCTTGTCGGCGACGCTGGGAGCGATGTCGGCCTGCTGCTCGAGCATCGCGGCGACCCGCTCGTGGCCCTGCCCGGTGAACAGATCGCGCACCGTGGCCGCGTGGGAGGGGACGTGCTCGACGACGATGCGGTCGCCCGCGGCCACCGGTCCCTCGGAGATCACCTTCAGGTACGCGCCGCAATCGCCGCGAGCGACGAACCGGGTGGCCCAGTCGACTTCCTCCGAACGGATCGCGAAGGTGCGGCAAGGGGTACGGGGGCCGGTCACCTCGAGGAGCAGACCGCCGTCGCCGACGCGCCACCGCTCGCCGATGACGGCGTCGGTGGGGGAGAACCCGGCGACGTGCAGATTCTCGCCGAACCAGCCGATGGGCAGTTCCCGGTCGAGTTCGGTGCCCCAGCGGCGCGACTCGTCCTGCGAGAAGGCGTAGACGGCCTTGTGGACGCCGCCGTGGTTGGCGGTGTCGCACTGGCGGTCGCCGGTCAAGCCGAGCTCGCCGACGTGCACCGGCCCGTCGACGGGACGCTTGTCGATCGCGGTGACGGGATTACGCCGCAGTCCGGTCTCGTGCAGCGTGTGCACGACGCAGACCGCTGCGACGGTCCCCGAGGTCGCCGGCCGCGTGCCGGCCGTCTCGGCGGTCACCGGCCGCGCAATCGGTCGACCGCCGCCCTTCCTGCCTGGATGCCGTCGTCGGGAGGGATGGAGTCGGGGTCGATGGACGCCGCGCACGGTCCTGCGACGAGGGCCGTGTCGGGCGTGATGGTGCGCTTGACGAGCGCGAGCGCGATCGGCCCGAGTTCGTGATGGTCGACGATCGTGCCGATGCGTCCGACCGCGCGACCTCCGGCGGTGATGTCGTCGCCCGTCTCGGGTCGTCCGTCGGCCGAGCCGTCGAGATGGAGAAGGACGAGATGTCGCGGGGGCTTGCCGAGGTTGTGGACCCGCGCGACGGTCTCCTGACCGCGGTAGCAGCCCTTGTCGAGGTGGACGGCGCCGTACTGCTCGGGTCCGCCGACCCAGCGGGCCTCGTGGGGGATGGTGCGCTCGTCGGTGTCGACACCGATCCGGGGACGGACCGCTTCGACGCGCAGGGCCTCGAACGCCCAGCTGCCGGCCGGACGCGCGCCGGCGTCCCGCAGGGCGGTGAAGATCGCGGTGAGCGACTCGCGTGGCACCAGGAGGTCGAAGGAGTGCTCGGTGGGCCACGGCATGCGGCGGACGAAGCCACCGGCGGGCAGGGCGACGGCGGCATAGGGTTCGGCCGGCAGCGCGTCGATCCCGAGCACGGCGAGCACGGCGGGGCTGCCGGCGTCCGGCCCGAGGAGGCTCAGGACCGCGAGTTCGTTGCCGTCGCGGGGTTCTGCCTTCGCCCAGAACACCATCTTCTTCAGGAAGGCCAGCAGGTCGGGTCCGCGGTCGGCTTCGGTGTCGATCCACGTCACGCCGTCGAGGTCGGTCTGCACGAAGTGGTGTTCGACGCGGCCGTTCGCGTCGAGGCTCAGGTTCTCGGCGGAGGTGCCGTTCGGGAGCGACGCGATGTGCTGGCTGGAAATGGTGTGCAGCCAGCTCAGGCGTTCGTCGCCCGGAACAGCGAGGACGAAGCGGGTGGAACGGTCGACCACGGCGGCGGACGTGGCGGCGGCACGTTGCTCGCCGAGCGGGTCGCCGTAATGCCAGGGAAGTCCGGCATCGGACCCGCCGGAAGGCGAGGCGACTGCGCCGGGAAGTGCGAGAAGGGCGCTTTCGGACACGATCGGAGACTCGGTCACGACACCAGTCTATGGGGAACCGGCCGACAGGTCTGCCAGTGGCTAGGCTGAGCGCCATGGCTGAGCGGGTGCTGGTGACGCTGGACGGCGAGGTGAGGGATGCGGACGCACCCCTTCTGCACGCCGACGATTTCGGTGTTCTTCGTGGCGACGGGGTGTTCGAGACGTTGCTCGTTCGAGGCGGCCGGGCGCGTGCGCTCGAACTGCATCTCGCCCGGCTCGCGGCGTCCGCGGCCGCCGCACAGTTGCCCGAACCCGATCGCGACGACTGGCGGCTCGCCGTCGACGTGGCACTCGAACAGTGGGGCGCCGAGCAGGAGGGCGTGCTGCGCCTGGTCTACACGCGTGGTCGTGAGGGCGCCGACACGCCGACGGCCTTCCTGCTCGTGACGCCGGTGGCCGAGCGTGTCGGCATCGCACGGCGCGACGGCGTGTCCGTGGTGACCCTCGAACGGGGTTTTTCGACCGATCTGGCGCAGAAGGCGCCGTGGCAGCTCCTCGGTGCCAAGACGCTGTCGTACGCGACGAACATGGCGGCACTGCGTCACGCCGAGTCGGTCGGCGCCGACGACGTGATCTTCGTCAGTGCCGAGGGCTACGTGCTCGAGGGTCCGCGGTCGACGGTGCTCGTCGCGCGTGGCCGGACATTGCTCACTCCGCCGCCGGAGCAGGGGATCCTCCCCGGCACCACGCAGCAGGCACTGTTCGACCTGGCGGGGGAGCGGGACTTCACGGTCCGGTACGAGCCGCTGCGCCCGGCGGATCTCGTCGTCGCCGACGGTCTCTGGCTGATCTCCAGCGTGGCGCTCGCGGTGCGGGTGCACACCCTCAACGGGCACGCGCTGGTCCCGCGGGTCCAGGAGGGCGAGATCGAAGGCCTCGTCGACGAGGCGGTCGACGCCGCTTCGTGAGCGAATCGGTCGATGCAGCTTCCTGAGTGGCGGCGGGTGTGCCCTCGCGGGTGATCCGTATCCGATGTGACGTGAGTCCGATGTGTCGGGCGACACGAACCTGTCCCACTTCGCGCAATCGCTACTACATTCGGTAGTAGCAAGGCCGGAGCAGTACTACCGGCGTGTCTTCGCGAACGAGAACCGCAGCGTCGGCCCCGCTCTGGATCTCCGTATCGACCGGGCCTCACTCGGAGTGGCAATGGACGTCTTGGATCTGTCCCGGTGGCAGTTCGGGATCACGACGGTGTATCACTTCATCCTCGTGCCGTTGACGATCGGCCTCGCGCCGCTCGTCGCGATCATGCAGACGATGTGGGTGGTCACCGGCAAGGATCACTGGTACCGCCTCACGAAGTTCTTCGGGAAGATGTTCCTGATCAACTTCGCGCTCGGTGTCGCGACCGGCATCGTGCAGGAATTCCAATTCGGCATGAACTGGAGCGAGTACTCCCGCTTCGTCGGCGACGTCTTCGGCGCACCTCTCGCCCTCGAAGGTCTCGTCGCCTTCTTCATGGAGTCGACCTTCCTCGGCCTGTGGATCTTCGGCTGGACGCGCCTGCCGAAACTCGTGCACCTCGCGACCATCTGGCTCGTCGCGATCGGCGTGAACGCCTCCGCCTTCTTCATCATCGCGGCGAACTCGTTCATGCAGCATCCCGTCGGGGCCACCTACAACCCCGAGACCGGCCGCGCCGAGCTGACGAGCATCTGGGAACTGCTCACCAACAACACCGCGCTCGCAGCCTTCCCCCACGCGGTCGCCGGCGGATTCCTCACCGCCGCAACCTTCGTCGCCGGCATCGGTGGCTGGTGGATGGTCCGCAACATGCGACGCGCCGCCGAGATCCGCACCTCGGAACCCGAGGAGGCCCAGCGCCTCGAGAACGACGCCCGCAGACTGTTCCGCCCCGCGACCCGCCTCGGCCTGATGGTCATGATCATCTCGGGCATCGGGTTGTTCGTCACCGGTGACGTCCAGGCCAAGCTCATGTTCGAGCAGCAACCGATGAAGATGGCCTCGGCCGAGTCGCTGTGCCACACCGAGACCGACCCCAACTTCTCGATCCTCACGATCGGCACGCACAACGACTGCGACGGCGTGATCCACGTCCTCGACGTGCCCTACGTGCTGTCCTTCCTCGCGCAGGGCGAGTTCAGCGGCGTGACCCTCCAGGGCGTCGAGGACCTGCAGGCGCAGTACGAACAGCAATTCGGCCCCGGCAACTACAAGCCCAACCTGTTCGTCACCTACTGGTCGTTCCGCGCGATGATCGGCCTCGCCGCCGGTTCCGCGGCCCTGGCCCTGGCCGGGCTGTGGGTCACCCGCGGCGGCCGGGTGCCCGACCAGAGGTGGTTCTCGACGCTGTCGCTCGTCGCGATCCCCACGCCCTTCCTCGCCAACAGTGCGGGCTGGATCTTCACCGAGATGGGCCGGCAGCCCTGGGTGGTGCATCCGAATCCCACGGGCGTGGACATGATCCGGCTCACCGTCGACCAGGGTGTCTCCGATCATGCGGCAGGAACGGTGCTCACCTCGCTGATCGCCTTCACCCTCGTCTACGCAGCGCTCGGCGTGGTGTGGTTCTGGCTCATCCGCAAGTACGCGATGGAAGGCCCGCAGGAGCACGACGCGCAACCGCCGGGCTCCGACGACGACACCGACGACACGCAGCCGAAACAGCTGTCCTTCGCGTACTAGGAGTGGGCGGACATGGGACTTCAGGAAATCTGGTTCATTCTCATCGCAGTATTGTTCACCGGCTACTTCGTCCTCGAGGGGTTCGACTTCGGTGTGGGCATGCACTTCCCGGTGCTCGGCCGCGGTAGGACCGTCGAGGCGGACACCCGGCGCCGGGTGCTGCTCAACACGATCGGTCCGGTCTGGGACGGCAACGAGGTCTGGCTCATCACCGCGGGTGGTGCGCTGTTCGCGGCGTTCCCCGAGTGGTACGCGACCCTCTTCTCCGGCTTCTATCTCCCGCTGCTGCTGATCCTGCTCGCCCTGATCGTGCGGGTGTGCGCCATCGAGTGGCGCGGCAAGGTCGACGATCCGACCTGGCGTCGCCGCTGCGACTGGGGGATCATCTTCGGCTCGTGGGTGCCCGCCGTGCTGTGGGGTGTGGCGTTCGCGAACATCGTGCGCGGCGTGGCGATCGACGCCGACAAGCAGTACGTCGGCGGATTCTTCGACCTGCTGAACCCGTACGCCCTGCTCGGCGGTGCGACGACGGCGCTGGTCTTCGCGCTGCACGGCGCGGTGTTCATCGCGCTCAAGACCGAGGGACAGGTCCGGACGGATGCCGTGGCGATGTCGCGGAAGCTGGCCGTGCCCGCCGTCCTCGTGGCCGGTGCGTTCGTGGTGTGGACCCAACTCGCCTACGGCAAGGGCTGGACGATCGCGCTCGTCGCCGTGGCGGCGATCTCCCTGCTCGCGGTGGTCGCGCTGACCATCGTCGCGCGTGAGGGCTGGGCGTTCGTGTTCACCACCGTCGCGATCGCCGCGACCTCGGTGTTGCTGTTCGCGTCGCTGTTCCCGAACGTCATGCCGTCGACCCTCGACCCGTCCTGGTCGCTGACGATCGAGAACGCGTCGTCGAGCCCGTACACACTGAAGGTCATGACGTGGGCCGCAGCGTTCATGACCCCGGTCGTCCTCGCCTACCAGGGCTGGACGTACTGGGTGTTCCGTCAGCGTCTGTCGACCGACCACATCCCGCACTCGATCGGTCTGAAGATCGGCTCGAAGTGAGCATGACGCAGTCCGCAGCCCCCGCCCCCCCGCCCGCGCGGCGGCGGGGGCCGGTGGACCCGCGGTTGTGGCGCTACTCGGCCGCAGCCCGCGGATATTTCGTCCTGACCGTGGTCACCTCGGTGGTCGATGTCGTGATGGTCGTCGTCACCGCACTCATGATCGGACGGGTCCTCGCGGGCGTCATCACCACCGACGCCCGGTCCGTCGGCGACTGGACGACCGAACTGGCGATCCTCGCGGTGGCGATCGTCGTGCGGGTCGCGGTGACGTGGCTGCAGTCGCGGTACGCGCACCGGTCCGCGACCCGCGTGGTCGCCGAACTCGAACACGAGGTCCTCGATTCCGCGGCGAATCTGCCCCCGCGCGAACTCGACCCGCGACGCGACGAGATCGCGGTGGTTCTCACCCGCGGACTCGACGGGCTGAAGGAATATCTCACCGGCTATCTGCCGGCGCTGCTGCTGGCCGTGATCCTCACCCCGGTGACGATCGTCGTGATCGCCCTGCACGACCTCACCTCGGCGGTCATCGTCGTGATCACGCTGCCGCTCATCCCGATCTTCATGATCCTCCTCGGCCTGCTCACCAAAGGCAAGGCCGACCGCACCCTGCGCGCGATGACGACACTGTCGTCACAACTGCTCGACCTCCTCGCGGGTCTTCCCACACTGCGCGCCCTCGGTCGTGAGAAGGGGCCCGCCGATCGCGTGCGCGAACTCGGCGACGAGCATCGCGCGACTACGATGTCGGCCCTGCGCGTGGCCTTCCTGTCGGGCACGGTCCTCGAATTCCTCGCGACGCTGTCCGTAGCCCTCGTCGCCGTGAGCATCGGTATGCGCCTCGTCTACGGATCCATGCCCCTCGAAGCCGGCATCATCGCGTTGATCCTCGCGCCGGAGGCCTACCTCCCGCTGCGCACCGTCGGCAGCAAGTTCCACGCCGCCGAGGACGGGATGGCGGCGGCCGACAAGGCATTCGCCGTGCTCGACTCGGTGCCGGACGCCGCCTCCTCTCGCCGCGCCTCCTCGCGTCGCACCTCCACGGACACGATCGGCACCGACCGGGTCGCGAACTGCGAGATCGTCTTCGACGGCGTCTCCGTGCCCGGCCGCGACGGTTGCGCCCCGCACCGGCTCGACGCGATCTGCCGTCCCGGCCGGATCACCGCGTTCACCGGCGCCAACGGGGCCGGCAAGTCCACCGCCCTGCTGGCGCTGCTCGGGCTCGCCGAGCCGAGCGAGGGGACCGTCACCGTCGACGGACGTCCCGTCGCGGGCGACGAGAACTGGTGGTCGCAGATGGCGTGGCTTCCGCAGCGGCCGGTGCTGCTGCCCGGCACGCTCGCCGACAATCTGCGACTCACCGGTGTCGACCCGGAGGCCACCGAACTCGACGACGTCTGCGCCGCCACCGGCTTCGACAGCGTGCTCGCCGAACTCCCGGACGGCTGGCGGACCGTCGTGGGGGCCGGCGGCACGGGCCTGTCGCTCGGCCAACGTCAGCGACTGGCGCTCACCCGCACCCTCGCCTCCCCGCGCCCGGTCCTGCTGCTCGACGAACCCACGGCCCACCTCGACGAGGACACCGAGGCCACCGTCCTGTCCACGCTGCGCGGGCTCGCCGCGGCCGGCCGCACCGTGGTGGTCGTGGCGCATCGCCCCACCCTGCTCGCCATCGCGGACGAGGTCGTCACCGTCCACGCAGCACCGACGGAGGTGTCCCGGTGAAGGATCTGCGCCGGGCGATGGCCCTGCTCGAGCTCGAGCCGCGCCGAGTGCTGCTCGCCGTCCTCGCCGGTGTCGCGACCCTCGGCAGTGCCCTGCTGCTCGCCGGTCTCTCGGCGTGGCTGATCGTGCGGGCATGGGAGATGCCGCCCGTCCTGGACCTGACCGTCGCGGTCGTCGCGGTGCGGGCGCTGGGAATCTCCCGCGGGTTGTTCCGCTACTTCGAACGACTCGCAACGCACGAGACCGCGCTGCGCGGCACCACCTCGGCCCGCGCGAATCTCTACCGGCGACTCGCGGACGGCGACCCGGCCGCCGCCCTGGGCGTGGGACGCGGCGACCTGCTCGCGCGCACCGGTGCCGACGTCGACGCTCTCGGCGACGTCGTGGTGCGCGCACTCGTGCCCATCGCCGTCGCGGCCGTGCTCTCCCTCGCGGCGGTCGTGACCCTCACCGTCATCGCTCCCGCTGCCGGCGCGGTCCTCGCCGCGGCGCTGCTCGTTGCCGGACTGTTCGCACCGTGGCTGTCCGCCCGCGCCGCGGCCCGTGCGGACGCCGATGCGAACGCCGCACGGACCCGGTTCACCGAGGACGCGGTCACGGTGCTGGACCACGCGGCGGAACTGCGGGTCGCGGGACGGCTCGACACGCTCACCCGGCGGGCCCGCGCCGCGAACGTCGCCTCCGTCCGTGCCACCGACCGTTCCGCGGTCCCCGCGGCGTTCGCCGAGGCGGCCGCACCCCTCGCGGTCGGCGCGAGTGTGCTCGGTGCGCTCCTCGTCGGTATCGCCGTCTTCGGCTCCGGTCCGGCGGCCATGAGCCCGACGACACTCGGCATCCTCGTCCTGCTGCCGCTGTCGGCGTTCGAGGCCACCGCCGTCCTCCCGGCAGCCGCGCAGACCCTCAACCGCGCACGCCTGGCGGCCGGTCGCGTCACGGAGATGCTCGACCGCGCCGACAGGACGGTGCCGCACGGCACCGAACCGGCCGACGGACCCGGCCGGCTACGTGCGGTGGGTCTGCGAGGCGGATGGCCCGGCGGACCGTCCACTGAACCGGTCGACCTCGACCTGCGGCCGGGCTGTCGCGTCGCGATCGTGGGCGGCAGCGGCAGCGGCAAGACCACCGTGCTCATGACGCTCGCGGGCCTGCTCGCCCCACGCGGAGGCGCAGTGACGCTCGACGATGTCGACCTCGCGGACATCGATCCCGCGGCCCTGCGCCGGAAGATCGGCTTCTTCGCGGAGGACGCCCACCTGTTCGACACGTCGATCCTCGAGAACCTGCGTGTCGCGCGGGGCGACGTGGACGAGGGCGAAGCACTGGCCGCCCTCGGCACCGTGGGGCTGGGGGAGTGGGTGGACGGACTCCCGCAGGGAGTCCACACCGTCCTGGGGGCCGGAGCCCGCACGGTCTCCGGTGGGCAGCGCCGTCGCCTCCTGCTGGCCCGGGCTCTGCTGTCGCCCGCACGGATCCTGCTGCTCGACGAACCCACGGAACATCTCGACGACGAGAGCGCCGACCTGATGCAGCGACTCCTCCTGGACCGCGACGCACGCTTGGTCGGCCCCGAGCGCACCGTCGTGGTGGTCACCCACCGTCTGCCCGCGGATACCGCCGCCGACCTGGTCGTTCGCGTCGAGAAAAATGCGTTGCCCGCCTCGTGAACGAAGCGTAGTTTCGCTGGTACACGAGGAAGGAGGTGGTCTGGAAGTGATTGATATTCGGACGCGTGAGGTGGCTACCCGCTAGCTGCTCGAGACGACGGAATTCACCGACCGCGCGCGGCTGGCGAATCCCAGGTAGTCACCCGGCCCCCGAGTCCCCGGTCCGTCCGATCGGGACCGCCGACTGCGGAGCGATCCGTGCGGTGGTGCGGCTCGGGGGCTGTTCGCATTTCGGGCAAGATCGGCGTTTCGGGTGTGCAAGTTCGTCCGTTTTGGGTACACCGGTTTGGTGCCGATACTTCAAAAAGCTCACGATTCGTTAAGATTGCGCACGTCACCGGGGGTTTTCTTCTCTTCTGCGCTCATCGCGCTGCTCTTCGTCGTACTCACGATCCTGTTCACCGACGGCGTCGATTCGATCTTCAGTACCGCGTCCAACTGGATCATGACGAACCTCGGATGGTTCTACATCCTGGGCGTCACGACCTTCCTGCTCTTCCTCGTCGGAATCGCCTTCACTCATTACGGTCGGGTCCGGCTCGGCGGTGACGACGAGCGACCCGAGCACTCGACTCTGGCGTGGTTCGCCATGTTGTTCGCCGCCGGTATCGGCACGATCCTCATGTTCTGGGGTGTCGCCGAGCCGATCTCCCACTTCGCGAACCCGCCCATGCAGGACGTCGAGCCGGAGTCCGTGGAGGCCGCGGAAGAGGCCATGGGCTTCGCGCTCTACCACTTCGGACTGCACACCTGGACGATCTTCGCCCTGCCCGGCCTGGGCTTCGGTTACTTCATCTACAAGCGGCACCTGCCGCCGCGCGTCAGCTCGATCTTCGCGCCCCTGCTCGGGGGCCGCATCTACGGCCCGATCGGCAAGACCATCGACGTCGTCGCGATCATCGGCACGGTTTTCGGTGTCGCGACCTCGGTCGGCCTGGGCACCCTGCAGATCAACGCCGGTCTCGCGCAGCTGTTCGACATCCAGGAATCCGGGGTCGTCCAGATCGCCCTCATCGCGCTCGTGACGGTGATGGCCGGCATCTCGGTCGCCCTCGGTCTCGACAAGGGCATCAAACGCCTGTCGAACATCAACATCGGCATGGCCGTCATGCTGCTGGTCTTCGTGGTCGTCACCGGACCGAGTCTGTTCCTGCTCAAGGGCATGATCGAGTCTGCCGGGATCTACGCCGAGGCCCTGCCGCGTCTGGCGTTCTGGAACGACACCTTCGCCGACTCGGGCTGGCAGAACACTTGGACCGTCTTCTACTGGGCGTGGACCATCACCTGGTCGCCCTTCGTCGGTATCTTCATCGCTCGCATCTCGCGAGGCCGCACCATCCGCGAGTTCGTCGGCGGTGTCCTCGGTCTGCCCGTGCTGTTCTCGGTGATCTGGTTCAGCATCTTCGGGATGGGCTCGTTCCACATCGAGCTCGAGGGCGAGGGTGGACTCGTCGAACGTGTCGTGGACGCCGGCGACATCCCGGGTGCCTTGTTCGAGTTCCTCGGCAACTTCCCGCTCACCGGCCTGGTGTC
Organism: Rhodococcus sp. 852002-51564_SCH6189132-a; assembly: GCF_001665495.1. NCBI lineage: Bacteria > Bacillati > Actinomycetota > Actinomycetes > Mycobacteriales > Nocardiaceae > Rhodococcus > Rhodococcus sp. 852002-51564_SCH6189132-a. The sequence goes on along the minus strand of NZ_LZMJ01000070.1, from coordinate 177,001 downwards.
CGGCATCGCGATCATCCTGGTGGTGATCTTCTTCGTCACCTCGGTGGACTCGACGTCGATGGTGCTCGACATGATGGCCTCCGGGCACGAGGAGAAGGCGCCCATCCACCAGCGCCTGTTCTGGGCGGTGCTCATGGGCCTGGTCGCAGCGACCATGCTCGTCGCTACCGGTAAGGACGGGCTCGACGCCCTGCAACAGGTCATCACCGTGGTGGGCCTGCCGTTCTTCGTGATGGGCTTCATCATGATGTACAGCCTGGTACGCGGCATCCGCGAGGACCTGGGCGAGCGGCCGGAACCGGTCACCCGCCAGTGGCCCGAGGTGCGATCGGCCGAGGAACTCGAGGCGGCCGAGGAACTGCCCGCTCCCGAGGTCGTCGTCCAGACCAGGGCCATCCCCGACGAGAACGAGAACGAGAACGCCGCCGAGGATGCCGAAGACGTCGGCGTCCACCGGGTCCATGCCGGCGAACCCGATGCGCTCCGTGCACGAGGCGACGGTGAGCATGCCGACAAGAAGAGCACCACCGGCACGACGGTCGTCGAGGAGAACTGAGAAAAACGGTCCGGGTCTGTTCCTCCACAGGGGAACAGACACGGACCGTTCGAATCTCGGAAGAAAGAGGCTCGGTCAGCCGATGTGGCGTGACAGACGGGCAGACATCCGGGGCTTCAGTTCGCCGTCGGCGGTGACGCGCTCCTCGACGTAGGCGAGGTCGCCGCCGTCGACGATGCCGTAGAGGCGCTTGGCGCCACCGACGACCTCACCGGACTTGGTGCGGATCACGACGTCGGTCGCGAGCTCCCACGAGGACTGGGTGAGTGCGGTGCCGTAGTACAGCTCGACGACGCCGGAGCTGTGCGTCAGCAGCAGTTCGAGCGTCTCGGGATCGTCGCTGTCGGGCGCGCCCGTTCCGGACACGCGCCAGAAGCCGCTCTCGCGCCGATCCTCGCCCACGTATTCACCCGAGTCGTCGAGACGCCACGTGCGCGACTCCCACACCAGATACGCGCCGCCGTTGTGCGCGACGGTGATCTGCTGACCGAACGGATAGTCGCCGGTCTCGGGATCGTTGGCCTCACCCTCGCCGCGCCACACACCGACCAAGGGAAGGACGGCGAGCAGGGCAGGACTCAGGTCGGGGCCGAGCCGCAGGTTCGCGGTGTCCTCGGCGCCCGGCAGCCCGGCCAGGACGGGAAGGTTCAGCTCGGCGGTGACGCGAGCGCGCTCGGCGGCCCGGGCTATCGCCTCGTCGCCGCTACGCCGCTGGGCGTCCGATCCGTCGTTCGTCACGATCCGTCGGAGACCACGCGGTAGATGGTGTACAGCGCGAACCAGGTGATGAGGAGCGCCGCGGCGACCAGCAGAATTTCGAAGAAGATGACCACGCGGTCATTCTAGACAACGTCTTTTCGGGTACGACGAAGGGCTCCGCTCCTGATGGAGCAGAGCCCTTCGACGAGGTGTTCCGGCCGGATTACTTCGCGACCGTCACGTCCACGTTGTGCACGCCGGGAGCGGTGGGGTTCACGGTGGAGGTGCCGTTGCCGGAGCTCGACAGGGCGCGGATCTTCCAGTCGCCGGGGGCGGCGAAGAAACGGAAGTCGCCGGTCGCGGAGGCGACGACCTCGGCGGTGAACTCGTCGGTGCCGTCGAGCAGGCGCACGAAGGCACCGCCCACGGGCTCACCGTCGGCGTTCAGGACACGGCCGGTGATGACCGTCTCCTTCTCGGTGTCGACGCCGGCGGGCAGGGTCTGGGTCTGGACAGGGGCTCCGCACATGATCAGTTGACCTCCAGTTCGATGGGTGCACCGACGAGCGAGCCGTACTCGACCCAGCTGCCGTCGTAGTTCTTGACGTTCTTCTTGCCGAGGATCTCCTGGAGCACGAACCAGGTGTGGCTCGAGCGCTCACCGATACGGCAGTAGGCGATGGTCTCCTTGCTGTCGTCGAAGCCCTTCTCGGCGTACAGCTTCTCGAGGTCCTCGTCCGACTTGAAGGTGCCGTCCTCGTTGGCGGTGGTGCTCCACGGGATGTTGATGGCACCGGGGACGTGGCCGCGCTGCTGCGCCTGCTCCTGCGGCAGGTGCGCCGGGGCGAGGATCTTGCCGGAGAACTCGTCGGGCGAACGCACGTCGACGATGTTCTTGGTGCCGATCGATTCGATGACCTCGTCGCGGAAGGCGCGGATGGAGTAGTCGGGCTCGGCGGCCTTGTACTCGGTGGCCGGACGGGTGACCTCGTCCTTCGACAGCGGACGGCCGTCGAGCTCCCACTTCTTGCGGCCGCCGTCGATGAGCTTGACGTCCTGGTGGCCGTAGAGCTTGAAGTACCAGTAGGCGTAGGCGGCGAACCAGTTGTTGTTGCCGCCGTAGAGCACGACCGTGTCGTCGTTGGCGATGCCCTTGCGCGAGAGGAGCTCGGAGAACTGCTCACGGTTCAGGAAGTCGCGACGGACGGCGTCCTGCAGGTCCTTGCGCCAGTCGAGCTTGACGGCACCTTCGACGTGGCCGCCGTCGTAGGCGGAGGTGTCCTCGTCGACCTCGACGAAGACGGTCTTCGGCGCAGTGAGGTTCTGCTCTGCCCAGTCGGCGGAGACCAGGACGTCGGAGCGAGCCATGGGTGTTCCTTTCGGTGAGGGAATCCGGGAGGTTTCCGTGACCGGAACCCGTGCGAGGGTCCGTGCCAGGGTGAGGTGTGGGATGTCGAGTTCGGTGACCGCCGGTCAGGCGGGCACGCGACGCATTCGAGCGACCAGCGGGTGGATCCGGCAGCCGAGACACACGCCGAAGGCGGCGTTGAGCAGCGCCGCGAACAGCGCGAAGCCTGCGGCCACCGAGCCCACGACGATCGCGCCGGCGAAGAACGCGACCGTTCCGACGAGGGCGAAGACGAATCCGACGAGCTGCGCGAACCGCAGCGGCTCCACCGGCTCGGTCTCGATCGGAGCACCGAGGCGGGGAGCGACGAGCCTCGCGAACAGCGCACCGTACGGGCTGCGTCGCGGGCCGAGTGCCGCTCCGAGAGCGAACACGATCGTCTGCAGGGCCAGGATCACGGCCGCTGCGACGGGAGAGAAGGTGGCGACGACCAGGGCGAGGACGAGGACGCCGGTGGTGATCCACGCCGCGAAACGCGGGCCACGGACGTCGACCTGCCGACCGGACGTGCGGGGAGTGGATACGGACATGGGGAATCTCCTGCTGGATTCTGATTCGCTGGGCGGAGGGTATTCATACGACCGCGGGGCGACGCATCGGTTCGGCGGCATCGGTGCCGCAAGGATCGGGGCCAGCCCGTCGATGCGTTCAGCAGGGACAACAACAGCCACCGAGGCGGCACAGATCGACTGCGCGGCGTCGGGTGAGCATCAGCTCGTGGCGGTTCTGCACGCGAGGGAGTTTAACGCACGTCCCCTCGGGGGTGGACCCCCGGGATCACAACGACGACAGGGCTGTGCGCAGGTCGTCGACGGACGGAACGCCGGACGCGCGGAACCGTTCGCGCCCCTCGCCGTCGAAGACGAAGGTAGTGGGCAGCGACAGCACCCCGAGTTTCCGTGCCAGGACCGGATTTTCGTCGAGATCCAGCTCGACCTCGCGTGCCCGACCGGGATCGCGGTCGAGAACCTGCACGACGACCCGTCGCACGGCCGCGCACGGTCCGCACCACGGCGCGGAGAAATGCAGGACCACCGGTACGCCGTCACCGACACCCGCTGTGGCCAGCGCGGGATGGAGTTCGTGGGTGCCCGCCGAGGCGCCGGCGCCGGTGGTGCGGAGCTTGCCGGAACGGGTGCGCAGGGCCGTTCCCACCGCCAGTGTGGCGACTATCACGGCCACGAGGACGATCACTGCGATCATGCGGGCGTCTGCACTTCCTGCAGATCGATGACGACGTCGCGGGCCTCGCCCTCGATGACGATCCGGGAGCCCCGCGCCTCGACGAAGGTGGGCCGCACGCCGAACGGCAGATTCTGCGGCTCGATCGTCGTCGTGAACAGTCCGAGCACCGCCGGCTTCAGGACGTCGGGAACCGAGAAGTCGGCGCGTCCCTCGGGGCCGAAGTAGAGATCCGACGCGACGATGTGGACGCGGTCGCCGTCGAGCACCAGATCGGCCTGGACACTCACCGTCGCCTCCACCGGTCCGACCGGCACCGTCCCCGTGAGGACGACCCCGCCGGCGGTCGTCGGACCGGACCCGCCGGATCCGCCCGTCCCGTCGGACTTGCTCGCCGGGGGAGCCGAAACCTGCAGGTCGGGGATGCCGTAGAGCTGTCCGAGCTCGGTGGCGTCGAGCATGACGCGGCCGTACAGCAGGTCGACGGGCACCGACCGGATCGACCCGTCGAGCAGCTCACCGGCCTCGGCGTGCGCACCGATCAGATTGGCCTCGACCGTGATGTCCCCGAGCAGATCGGTGTGGACGTTGTCGGCCACGATCTCGACGTTCTCGTAGTGACCGTCGCGGGCCTGGAGGAGGAAGGGGAAGCCGTGGATGGTCACCGCCGGATCGGATTCGAGAACGCCACCCTCCCGCAGCGCACGCGAGACGCGGTATTCCGACCACGCCGCCGCGCCGAAGTCGGCGAGGACTGCGAGTCCGAGCAGGACTACGAGACCGAAGATCAGTTTGCGCACGCCCACCATTGTGTCGGACGCGCCGTCGGTCGGGCCGCGCCCGTCCGCTCCGAGGCCGTCCACGGAATTCTCGTGCTTACATAGCGGTAACAATCGGGGCGTTAGTCTGTTGCACGACGTTTACGACCCCTATCCGCGCTGGTCGCGCGAAGAACTGGAGGCCCGGTGGAGCTGCTCCTTCTGACCTCCGACCCGAATCCGGATGCGGTCCTGCCGTCCTTGGCGCTGCTCCCGCATTCGGTCAGGCCGGCTCCTACAGAAGTTTCGTCGCTGCTCGAGGCGGGTTCGGCGGATATCGCCATCGTCGATGCCCGCTCCGATCTCGCGGCCGCGCGAGGACTGTGCCGACTGCTCGGCAGCACCGGGTCGGCATTGCCCGTCGTCGCCGTGCTCACCGAAGGCGGACTCGTGGCCGTCAACCCCGAATGGGGACTCGACGACATCCTGCTGTCCAGCACCGGACCGGCCGAGCTCGACGCGCGCCTGCGCCTGCTCATGGGCCGCTCGGGTGTCGCGGTGGGACCGGAGAACACCGGCAAGATCACTCTCGGGGATCTCACGATCGACGAGGGCACCTACACCGCCCGCCTGCGCGGACGTCCCCTCGACCTCACCTACAAGGAGTTCGAACTCCTCAAGTACCTCGCCCAGCACGCGGGTCGGGTGTTCACCCGCGCCCAGCTGCTGCAGGAGGTCTGGGGTTACGACTTCTTCGGTGGTACCCGCACCGTCGACGTCCACGTCCGACGTCTGCGAGCGAAACTCGGCCCCGAGCACGAAGCGCTGATCGGAACGGTCCGCAACGTCGGCTACAAGGCGGTGCGTCCCTCCAACCGCGTGGGCAAGGGTGGCAATGCCACTCCCGATGTCGACGACGACGATGTGGACGACACGCTTCTCGACGACCCCCGTGCGGAGGAATCCGGCGCGGGTGACTCGGGCGCAGGGGAGTCCGGGGCACAATTCGTTCCGTGAGCACCGATACGGAATTCGTCGACCACCCGTCCACCGACCACGCCGAAGCCGTACGCGCCGTGGTGTCGCGGGCGACGGAGACCGACGGCACCGCGCCGATCTCCGAACAGGCGGTGCACTCCCTCGGACGGGAGGGCGCGGCCCGGCATCTCGTCGCGTTCGGAGAGGACGGTGAGGTCGCGGGCTACGCGAACGTCGTGCCTGCCCAGGACGGTCATCCGGCGATGGCAGAGGTGGTCGTCGACCCGCCGCAGCGCGGGCACGGACTCGGCCGCGAACTCGTCGAGCGTGCACTCACCGAGGGCGGCGACGGCACCCGCGTGTGGGCACACGGCGACCTGCCCGCCGCGCAGGCGGTGGCGCGCCGTCTCGGTCTGACCGGTGTCCGCGAACTCCTGCAGTTGCGTCGATCCCTCGAGCAGGACGATCTTCCCGCCCTCGAGGTGCCCGACTCGGTGCTGCTGCGCACCTACGGCGGCCCGCAGGACGACGCCGAACTGCTCCGCGTCAACGCGGCGGCCTTCGAGTGGCATCCCGAGCAGGGGCGTTGGACGGCCGCCGACGTGGAGGAACGCCGACGCGAGTCGTGGTTCGATCCCGAAGGCCTGTTCCTCGCGTTCGATCCCGCCGAGCCCGACAAGCTGCTCGGATTCCACTGGACCAAGGTGCACCCGGCCACGGCGTCCGACCCGCAGCTCGGCGAGGTCTACGTCGTGGGTATCGACTCGTCCGCGCAGGGCAGAGGGCTCGGTCGCCTGCTCACCCTCGCGGGTCTGCACTATCTGCGCGATCGGGGTCTGCCCGGTGTCCTGCTCTACGTCGAGGGCGACAACACCGCGGCGTTGAACACCTACGGCAAACTCGGCTTCGAGCGGTTCCACGTGGACGTCGCCTACGCCCGGGCGTGACCCTCTCCGATCGGGTGGACGAACGGCGTGAAGGGTGGACTCTGCCACCCGACACGCCGATCGCGGTCAGGATTCGAGTGATGGTCGCAACACCATCGCCAGGTGTATCCGGCGTGTTCATCCGGCGTTAACCTTCGGTAGTCCGAGTGTCCACCGTCTCCTCCTAACTTCACTAGCGGGTCGAGTGCCGCAGACCCGGCGCCGGCGTCGCCCGCGCCTCGATGCCGCCGCCGCTCGGCGCCGCGGTCGTGTGAAGTTACTTCCGGAGGAGAACAGGTGAACCTCAAGCGCAATGGCGCCCTGCTCGGTGTTGTGGCCGCTGGAGCCCTCACGCTCGCCGCGTGCGGTACCGACAACAATGCCGGGTCGGTCGACGTCGATGCGTCCGCGTCCGCTGCAGCCTGCGACGGCAAGTCCAACCTCTCGGGTGCCGGCTCGTCGGCCCAGAAGAACGCGATGGACCAGTTCGTCTCCACCTACATCGCGGTGTGCTCCGAGAAGGGCACGAACGTCAACGTCGCGTACAACCCCACCGGTTCCGGTGACGGCCGCACGCAGTTCATCGCGAACCAGATCGATTTCGCCGGCTCGGACTCGGCCATCAAGGACGAGCAGGCGGCACAGGCCGCCGAGCGTTGCGCCGGCAATCCCGCATGGAACCTGCCGCTGGTCTTCGGCCCGGTCGCACTGGCCTACAACGTCGAGGGTGTCGACGAGCTCGTGCTGAACGCCGAGACGGCCGCGAAGATCTTCAACGGCTCGATCACCACGTGGAACGATCCGGCCATCGCCGCTCTCAACGAGGGCGCTGAGCTGCCCGACGCGAACATCACCCCGATCGTGCGCTCGGACTCGTCGGGCACCACCGACAACTTCCAGCAGTACCTCGAGACCGCGTCGAACGGCGCATGGACCTCCGGTGCCGGTTCGGACTTCACCGGCGGTGTCGGTGAGGGCGCGAAGGGTTCTGCGGGTGTCGCGCAGGCCGTCTCCGGCTCGCCGAACTCCATCACCTACGTCGAGAAGTCCTTCGCCGACCAGAACGGTTTGAGCATCGCGCAGATCGACAACGGCTCCGGACCCGTCGAACTGACCGAGGAGACCGCCGGCAAGGCCATCGAGGGCGCCGAGTTCGTCCCGGCCTCCGAGGGCGACCTCACGCTCGACCTGTCGTCGATCTTCGGCAGCTCCGAAGAGGGTGCCTACCCGCTGGTGCTGGCCACCTACGAGATCGTGTGCTCGGCCGGCTACGACGCCGACACCGCCGCGGCCGTCAAGTCGTTCCTGATCTCCGCCGCCAACGAGGGCCAGGAAGGCCTGTCCGAGCAGGGCTACGTCCCGCTGCCCGACGCCTTCAAGACCCGCCTCACCGAGTCGATCGACGCCATCGCCGCCGGATGACCCGCCGATCCCTCGGTCCGGTGAGTAACCGAGGGATCATCGACCCGCCCGTTCCTGAGGAATACGCTGAGAAGGATTGCGAGCGCACATGAGTGACGCGCACAACACGTCGGTCTCTATCGCGACCGACGAACCGACCCGCTCAGGAACGGGCGGTGCAACCGGCATCACGGAGGACACGATCAGCACCCCACCCCCATCCCCGGACAGGGCACGCAAGACAGTCGTGCGGCCGGGAGACAGAATCTTCGGCTCGCTCGCCTCCGGCTCCGCCGTCCTGATCTCCGTGATCATCGGCGCGATCGCAGTCTTCCTCGTCTGGCGTGCCGTCCCGGCGCTGCAGCGCAACCAGGTCAACTTCCTCACCAGCCGTGACTGGATCACGCAGGACATCACCGACATGGCGTTCGGTGTCCTCGACCTGTTCCAGGTGACGGTGCTCGTCTCCTTCTTCGCGCTGTTCCTCGCCATGCCGGTCGCGCTGGGCATCGCGATCTTCCTCACCTCGTACTGCCCCGACCGGCTCCGGAAACCGCTGGCGTATGTCATCGACCTGCTCGCCGCGGTCCCGTCGATCGTCTACGGCCTGTGGGGCATGCTCGTCCTCGCCCCGTTCCTGCGCCCCGTCGCGGAATGGCTCAACACCACCCTCGCCTGGTTCCCGCTCTTCGCCACCGGCAGCGGGTCCATCGTGGGCGGCGGAACGATCTTCACCGCCGGCATCGTCCTCGCCGTGATGATCCTGCCGACCATCGCCGCGGTGAGCCGCGAGGTGTTCGTGCAGACCCCGACGGCCCACATCGAGGGCGCGCTCGCACTCGGCGCGACCCGCTGGGAGGTCGTGCGGACCACCGTCATCCCGTTCGGCAAGTCCGGCTACATCAGCGGTTCGATGCTCGGTCTCGGCCGCGCGCTCGGCGAGACGATGGCGCTGTACCTCATCCTGCGCACCACCTCGCAGGCGTTCTCCTGGTCGCTGTTCGACGGCGGCGCGACCATCGCGTCCAAGATTGCGCTGGGATACGCCGAATTCAACAACGACATCCAGGCGGGCGCCTACATCGCCGCCGGTCTCGTGCTCTTCGTGCTCACCTTCGTGGTCAACGCCGCCGCGCGCATGATCGTCGCAGGAAAGAAGGACTGATCCATGTCGACCACCACCACGTCGACCACCGCGCTCTCCTCGCCGGTCAAGCCCCCGGCCTTCCAGCGGGTCAGCGGGCGTCGCCGCATCAAGGACACCGCAGCCACCGTGCTCGTCACGCTGTCGGTCGTCGTCGCGCTGATTCCCCTGGCCTGGGTGCTGTTCACCGTAGTCGCCAAGGGCCTGCCGGCCCTGACCTCGCCGACCTGGTTCACGCACTCGCTGAGCGGACTGACGTCCTCGTCGATGGGCGGCGGCATCTACCACGCCCTCGTCGGCACCCTCCTGCAGGGACTCGTCTGCGCGATCATCTCCATCCCGCTCGGCGTCTTCGTTGCGATCTACCTCGTCGAGTACGCCGGCCGGTCGCGGCTCGGCCGGATCACGACGTTCATGGTCGACATCCTCAGCGGTGTCCCATCGATCGTCGCGGCACTGTTCATCTACGCACTGTGGGTGTCGACCTTCGGGATGCCCAAGTCGGGCTTCGCGGTGTCGCTCGCGCTCGTTCTGCTCATGGTGCCGGTGGTCGTGCGCAGCACCGAGGAGATGCTGCGCATCGTCCCGCAGGACCTGCGCGAAGCGTCCTACGCCCTCGGTGTCCCCAAGTGGAAGACCATCGCGCGCATCGTGCTGCCCACCTCGCTCGCCGGCATCATCACCGGCATCATGCTCGCCCTGGCCCGCGTCATGGGCGAGACGGCGCCGCTGCTGATCCTCGTCGGCTACGCGCCCTTCATCAATCTCGACCTGTTCGGCGGTGAGCAAGGCACCCTCCCGGGCGTCATGGTCGCCGAGATGAACAACCCGACCGACGCCGGTTCGCAGCGCATCTGGGGCGCCGCGCTCACCCTGATCCTGGTCATCGCGGTCCTCAACATCGCGGCCAAGTTGATCAGCCGGTACTCGCAGGTCGGCAAGAAGTAACCCACAGACCTCTTCTCACATCGATACACCAGTAGGGAGCCGGTAATGGCTAAGCGTCTGGATCTCAAGGACGTCAACATCTACTACGGCAAGTTCCACGCCGTGGCCGACGTGACGCTGTCCGTGCCGCCGCGGAACGTCACCGCCTTCATCGGCCCGTCCGGTTGCGGCAAGTCCACCGTGCTCCGGTCGATCAACCGCATGCACGAGGTGACGCCCGGCGCCCGTGTCGAGGGATCCATCCTCCTCGACGGCGAGGACATCTACGATCAGAACGTCGACCCGGTCGGTGTGCGCAAGACGATCGGCATGGTCTTCCAGCGTCCCAACCCGTTCCCCACGATGTCGATCCGCGACAACGTCGTCGCCGGCCTCAAGCTGCAGGGTGTGCGCGACCGGAAGACCCTCGACGAGATCGCCGAGAAGTCGCTGCGCGGCGCCAACCTGTGGAACGAGGTCAAGGACCGTCTCGACAAGCCGGGCGGTGGCCTGTCCGGTGGTCAGCAGCAGCGTCTGTGCATCGCCCGCGCCATCGCGGTCCAGCCCGACGTGCTGCTCATGGACGAGCCGTGCTCGGCCCTCGACCCCATCTCGACGCTGGCCATCGAGGACCTGATCGGTGAGCTGAAGAAGGACTTCACCATCGTCATCGTCACGCACAACATGCAGCAGGCCGCGCGCGTGAGCGACCAGACGGCCTTCTTCAACCTCGAGGCGACCGGCCGCCCGGGTGGTCTGGTGGAGATCGACGACACCGAGAAGATCTTCTCGAACCCGAGCAAGAAGGCCACCGAGGACTACATCTCCGGCCGCTTCGGCTGAGCCGCCACTACCTACACGAGACCCCGACCGGATCCGTCCGGTCGGGGTCTCGTCGTTCGTGTGCTTACTGCACTCGACAGTCGTGGGCTCAGGGGTTCTGCGCTCGGTGGTGCTCCGGGTAGACGGTCAGACTGTCCACCTTCTCCACGAGCTGACGGATCTCCTCCTCGGTGGGGAGCTTGCCGGTCACGAGGAAGATGACGCGGCGGCCCACCTCGACGGCGTGATCGGCGAACCGCTCGTAGAAGCGGCCGAGCAGGGCGACGTCGACGGCGGCTGCGACGCCGTGCGCCCATTCGCGGTCCATGAGCACGGTGAACAGGTGTCGGTGCAGATCGTCCATCGCCTCGTCCTCGTGGTGGAGGCGGGCGGCCCGGGCGGGATCACGGGTCTCGAGAATCTCCCGTGTGGCGGCACCGAGGGCGACCGCGATCCGTCCCATCTCGGCGAAGTAGCCCTTCACCTCGTCGGGGAGCACGTGCTTGGGATGACGTCGGCGGGTCGCCTTCGCGATGTGCAGTGCGAGCGCACCCATGCGGTCGATGTCGGCCACGATCTGGATGCCGCTGACGACGGCACGCAGATCGCCGGCGACCGGACCCTGCAGGGCGAGCAGCTGGAACGCCTTCTCCTCGCAGATCGTGACGAGTTCGGTGATCTTCTCGTGCTCGTCGATCACCTGCTCGGCGAGAGCGAGATCGGCTTCGAGAAGAGCTCTGGTGGACCGCTCCATCGCGGTCCCGGCGAGCCCGGCCATCTCCCCGAGGAGATCGCCGAGTTCGCCCATCTGTTCGTTGTAGACGACGCGCATAGTGGCACAGCCTACGACCTCGAGCGGTCCGAACGGCGAGCATCGGATGAACCAGAGGTGAACGTCGACGGCCGAACAGTGGTGTCTACGTGCACAGATCGTCGGCGGCGTTGGTGATCGCGAGATCGGCGGGGAGCTCGACCGACGACTCCGACCGGGTCCGGATCTGCATCGGGGCGAGCGGCGTGCCCGCGGGGGTGGGAGCGACGACGGTGCCGTCGAAGCTGGTACCCAGGACGATCTCCACGATGCTGCCCAGCTGGGCCGAGGGCGGAGCCTCCTGCAGCACCGCACCGGGGAAGGCCGAGGCCACCGTCGCAGCGTCGGTCTCCTGTCCTTCGCTGAAGCGGATCACGGTCTGCTTGCTCGTCCCGGAGGCATAGTTGCCGATCGAGTAGACCGGAAAGCCGTAGGCGGCGACCTCCTCGGCGGTGCCGGCCGCCAGCCCGGACAGACCCGACGCGTTCGAGACCTGCACCGACACCGTCGACGGATCGACAGCGAGCTGGGCGGGCAGCGGTTCGGCCGGGGGAGCGGCCGCGACCTCCGTCGGGTCCTCCCCCCGCTTCTCACCCGGCAGAGGGAGATCGTCGATGATCGCGGTGAAGATCGCCTTGATGTCGTCCGTGCGCGGGATCTCGTTGCCCCAGTCGTTGGTACCGGCCGTGGGGATGGTCAGGAAGGACACCGCACCCGCCTCGACGTTCTGCATCGAACGCCCGAGTTTGACGAGCGACTCGGCGTTGACGTTCTCGACGAAGGTCGCGCGGGTGAAGGCGCTGATGAAGCCGTTGAGCTTCACGGGATCGAACAGCACCTTGTTCGACAACGTCGAGCGCAGCAGCGACGACAGGAACTTCTGCTGCCGGCTGATCCGGCCGTAGTCGCTGTTGCCCTCCTGGTCGATCTTGCGGGCGCGGACGTAGTCGAGTGCCCGCTTGCCGTCGAGTGTGTGGGTGCCGGGAGTCTCGATCAGGGGACCGAGTTCGTTGTCGTACAACGGTATGGAGGTGCACACCTCGACGCCGCCGATCTCGTCGACCATCGATTCGAAGCCGGCGAAGTCGATGCCCACGAAATGGCCGATCCTCAATCCGGACATCTTCTGGATCACCTTGACCAGGCACTTCGGTCCGCCGAGGGCGTAGGTCGCGTTGAGCTTGTCGCCTTCGGCGGCCGGATAGAGCTCGGAATCGTATTCGCCGGTCGTACTGTCCCATCCGCGACAGACCGGTCGATCGACGTCCAGATCGCGGGGGAACGACACCGCGACCACGCGGCTGCGATCGGCGGGGATGTTGACGAGGATGACGGTGTCGGCACGAGCGCCCTCGGCGTCGTCGGCCGTCCCGGCGCCGATCTCACCGCTCGCACCGGCGCGGGTGTCGGTGCCGATGATCAGATAGGTCTCGTCGCCGGTCTGACCGACCGGGTCGACGATGTCCTCCGACTCGGTGTCCAGCGCGGCGATCTGGGAGAAGCCGGCCTCCGTGGACCGGACGTATCCCCACACCGCACCGTTACAGAGGAGCGCGAGGACCGAGACGAACGCCACCGCCGCTTTCGCCGCGAACCTCAGACGCTTCCGCTTGCGCTGTTTGCTCTGCGCGAGCCGGCCGAGAGTCGCGTTGCCCACCGTGCGGGGCCGAGCGGAGCCGTGCGCCTTCTCGTCCGTCGTCCGGTCGTCGTTCTCGTCCTCGGCGGGCGTCGCAGCGCCCTCGGGGGACACCGCATCGATCTTGACGGTCGGCTGTTCGTCCGCGATCGGCGGTTGCTGTCGAGGAGGCGTCTGCGGCGGTCTGACGGTCTGCGGCGACCCGGCGGGAGGCACCGGGCGCGAGTCCGCGGGAGGCACCGGGCGCGAGTCCGCGGGAGGCACTACTCGAGGGGGCTGCGCCGAGGTCGGGGGAGTCGGTACCGGGGGCGGAACGGACGGGAGGCCCGCCATCCGATCGGGAGCCTGGATGTGCGGCGGGACGGGCTTCTCCGGCGGCCGGGGCCGGGACGGTCCCGGGGGCACCCGGGGAGCACCGGGCTGCACCGGGGGGGCGACCGTGGTCGGCGGTCCCGAAGAAGCCGGCGGCACCGGAGGGCTGGGAGGTCCCGACGGAGTCGGCGGCGCAGCCGGAGGCGGCGTCCTGCGCGGGAGTTCCGCTCGACCGGCATCGTCCTCGGTCGCGACGTGCCGGGCGGATTCCGGGTCGCGGGGACGGGCCGGGGGCAACGACGAGGTGGACGTGTGCGGCGGATCGGCCGGGGGCGGATCCGACCGGGGGGACGGATCGGATCGTCGTCCCATCTTGTCGAGCAGTTCGGCGACCGTGAGCTGCTCCGGATCGTCCGAGTCCGCGGCCCGGCGGTTGCGTGCACTCTCGTGGCGACGCGAATCGGGATCGGTGTCGTCGGAGCGGTGCACCCCACCCGAGCGGCTGCGGCGGGACGAGCGGGATTCGCGGTAGCTGCTGTCGGCGATCGGCCGTTCCCAGGGAGCGCGAGGATCCGGGGATCCTGTCTCGTGCTCCTCGTCCACCGATACCTGCTCTTTCCGCGGTCGCACCGCCTCGGATCCGTCGTCGTCCACGTGATCGCTCACCGGCGACCGTCGCGAGGACTCCGCAATGATACTGATCGTCTGTTTCATGTGACGGTGACGCGGCTGTGTCGCACGACATCCACCGGTCGATCCGTCTATCGTCCGGGACTACATGCCGGGACGGGTTACCCGCCCGAGTGCATCATGTCGGCGCCCTCGGGCACGCAGGTGTCCTCGGGATCGTCGAGCCAGCCGTCGGGCAGAGCGACGCTGCTCGGGGAGCCCTGACGTCCCCGCGGGCCTTCGGCATCGGCGGGGAAGGGTACGTCGTGGTCGAGTTTGCCCAGCAGGTCGTCGAGTTCGGCGAGCGTCGACACGCGGGCGAGGCCGTTGCGGATCTCCGAACCCGCAGGGAAACCACGCAGATACCAGGCGATGTGCTTGCGCATGTCGCGCAGACCGCGATCCTCGCCGTGGTGATCGGCGAGCAGTTCGGCGTGCCGCCGCATGATCTGCGTCACCTCACCGAGATTCGGCGGGGTGGGGAGCGGGCGACCGCCGAGCGCGGCGCTCAGTTCGGCGAACAACCACGGACGTCCGAGGCAACCGCGACCGACGACGACGCCGTCGCAACCGGTCTGCGCCATCATCTTCTCGGCGTCGGATGCGTCGAAGATGTCGCCGTTGCCGAGCACGGGCACGTCGGTGACGTGCTCCTTCAGCCGCGCGATTTCGTCCCAGTCGGCCGCTCCGGAGTACCGCTGCGCAGCGGTCCGGGCGTGGAGGGCAACGGCCGCGGCACCCTCGGCGGCCGCGATGCGACCGGCGTCGAGATGTGTGTGGTGCTCGTCGTCGATCCCGATGCGGAACTTGACCGTGACCGGGATGTCGGTGCCCTCGGTCGCGCGGACGGCGGCCGCGACGATCTGCCCGAACAACCGGCGCTTGTAAGGGAGGGCCGACCCTCCGCCCTTGCGGGTCACCTTCGGGACCGGGCATCCGAAGTTCATGTCGATGTGGTCGGCGAGGTTCTCGTCGACGATCATCTTCGCCGCCGCGTAGGTCGTGCCGGGATCGACGGTGTAGAGCTGCAGCGACCGCGGCGTCTCGGTGGGGCCGAAGGCCGTCATGTGCATGGTGACCGGGTGCCGCTCGACGAGGGCGCGGGCGGTGACCATCTCGCAGACGTACAGGCCCGACGTGCTGCCGGCCCGTTCGAGTTCGAGTTCGCGGCACAGCGTGCGGAATGCGACATTTGTCACTCCCGCCATCGGCGCCAGCACGACCGGGCTGTTCAGTTCGAGCGGGCCGATACGGAGGGAAGACATGGGTACCTCTGGAAAACGTTGTGTGACAAAGAAATAGCGTGCCCGTCAGTGATGGGCCGCGGAAACGACTGTGCCCGGCACCGAAAACGGCACCGGGCACAGGATAACCTCCGCCGGACTCGGGCGGCTGTGTGCATCCGGACTCAGGCGTGCGCGCCCACCTTCTCGCGCTTGGCAGCCTCGCGGGCGAGGGAGCGATCGCGCATCTCCTCGAACCGCCCCGCCTGACGTTCCAGTTCGTCGAGGAAGTTGCCGAGCTTGTCGAGATCCTGCTGCGCCTCGCTGCCGAGATCTCGCTCGAAGATCCTCCACTTGCGCAGCACCGGCATCACGACGTCGTCGAGGTGCTGACGCAGGTCGTAGATGCCGTGCTTGGCCATCAACACACCGTTGCGACGGAAGTTCGGCATGCCGGCACCCGGCATCTGGAAGTTCTCGAGCACCTCGACGATCGCGGCGAGCGTCTGGGCCGGAGCGATGTCGATCGCCGCGTCGCAGATGTTCCGGTAGAAGATCATGTGCAGGTTCTCGTCGGCGGCGATGCGTTGGAGCATCTTGTCGGCGATCGAGTCGTCGCAGGCACGACCGGTGTTGCGGTGCGACACGCGGGTCGCGAGCTCCTGGAAGGTCACGTAGGCGACGGAGTGGAGCATGCCAGTCGAGTTGGGGGACGCGAAGCCGTTCGTCATGTGCTCCATGCGGGCGTTCTCGAGTGCGACGGGATCGACACCGCGCGTGACGACCAGGTAGTCGCGCATGACGATGCCGTGGCGGTTCTCCTCCGCGGTCCACCGGCCGACCCAGGTGCCCCAGGCTCCGTCGCGCGAGAAGCTCTCGGCGATCTCCCGGTGGTAGGAGGGCAGGTTGTCCTCGGTGAGGAGGTTGGTGATCATGGCAGCCTTGGCGACCTCGTCGAGCTTCGACTGCTCGGGTTCCCAGTCGACACCGCCCATCGCGGCGAAGTTCCGGCCCTCGTCCCACGGCACGTAGTCGTGGGGGTGCCAGTCCTTCGCCATCGAGAGATGCCGGTTGAGGTTCGCCTCGGCCACAGGCTCCAGCTCTCGCAGCAGCTCCAGTTGAGTCAGGACTCGCGTCATACTCTTCTACCCCTCACATCGTGTCCGTGTATTCCGCCGGCCTACGGAGGAGGGGAGCCCGGCCGTTCGTCGCCGCGGCACGCGGTGCACCGGTGGCCCCCCACATTCGCCCGGATCACGGTACAGGTCCGAGCGGCTCGAGGACAGTACTGTCCCGCTCGTGCCGTATCACACGGACGAGCGGAACGTGCGGTTCCGGAGGGTTTCAGCGCTTGCCTCCACCGAGAAGTCCCCCGAGGAGACCGCCGAGTCCACCACCCGAACTGCCGCCGAGCACGCTGCCGAGGACGTCGCCGATCCCACCGCCGGAGCCGACCGATCCACCACCGGCGTTCTTCAGCAGACCCCCGAGGAGATCGGCGAGACCTCCGCCCTGCGGAGCGCTCGCGGTGTTCGTTCCCGCACCGCCACCGATCTGCTTGGCGAGATAGGACAGCACGATGGGGACGATGATCGGCAGGACCTTGGCGATCAGATCGTTCCCACCGGCGCCGTTCACGGAACCGAGGGTCGAGATCACCTGATCCTTCTTGTCGCCGAAGACATTGGAGACGATCCTGTCGCCGTCCTCGGTGTCGATCCCGTCGACGTCGACCTGACCTTCGGCCAGGTTCGACTCGGAGTGCTTGCCCAGCGCGGAGAGCAGCGAGGCCGCCCCGGTCGGATTCTGGGCGTTGGCGTCGAGACCACCGACGAGGGTGGGGAGTGCGGCGCGGACGGCCGTCTCCGCCGTCGCGTTGTCGACACCGAGTCGCTGCGCCACCTGGTCGACGGGAATGCGGGACATCAGATCGTCGAGACTTGCCATCGTTCCTGCCTTGGCTCGTGGGTGCCCCGAAGTGGCCACCCGGTGCCGAGAGGGTATCGGGACGAAGCCCGTTGCAGCGGGAGGCGTCAGTCGAGCGAGGCGGCGCTCGTCGGCGAACGGCGCAACGCGATCAGGCAACACAGCAGTGCGACGAGCGTGCCGCTGAGCAGGAGCACCGTCCCGTTCTGATTGGTCAGGGTCGTACTGCGGTTGAGTTCGACGTACTCGCCGTGGGTCTGGAACAGACGCGTCCAGAACACCGCGGCCGTCGCGACACCGATCAGCGTCCCGGCCCAGCCGACGGCCACCGAGTCGAACAGTGCGGCAGCGAGGAGCAGGATCGCGGCCACGACCAGCGGTACCGCGAGGGACTCGTACAGCGGTAGACCCGGGACCGCGACACCGGCGAGATCGCCCTCGGGGAAACCGTCGCGCAGCGCCGACAGGGGAATCTCGGTGGGTCGTATTCCGCCGACCACCGGCAACACCGACCCGATTCCCAGAGCGACGGCGGCCAGGAACAGGCCCAGGTCCACGAAACTGCGCATGTTCCTCCCCGGACGATGAACATTCGATTACCCCTGCGGCTCACCGTATACAAAGACGGGCAACCGCACCGGGTGAAATTCGCAGTGCGAAGAGACCTGCCCGAATGCACTGCTCCGAATGCGGTGGTCCGTAGGGTGAGATGCGCACGGCAGGTGCACATGGACCGATCGGCCAGGAAGGTTCGAAATGACGGACATGAATGTCGACGAGACCGGTTCGCGGAAAGGCTTGCCGCCGTGGGCGAAGAAGACCATCGCCGTGGTCGTGGCGCTGATCGTGCTCGTCATCGCCTACTACACCCTGGCGGCGTTCGTTCCTCGCTGGTGGGCGCAGCGGATCGCAAACCTCGCCGAGGGCGGCTTCGCGCGCGGAGTGCTGTGGGGTCTGCTCTTCGGCATCCTGTGCACGGCGATCCCCATCGCGCTGCTCGCGTGGATCTGGCAGGTCCGCAACTGGCGGTACAGCCGCGGGCTGCAGATCACCTTCGGCGTGCTCGCGCTGGTGGTCGCCCTGCCGAACCTCATGACCCTGGCGGTCGTGCTGGGTACGGGGAACGGTGCGCACGCGGGGGAGCGGATCCTCGACGTGGACGCGCCCGGCTTCCGCGGCGCCACGCTGATCGGCGCGATCGTCGGAGCTCTGTTCGCGGTGATCTTCGTCGTCGCGCTCACCCGCTACCGCAAGCGCGGACGTGATCTGAAGCAGGCCCGCACGGATCTCGAGCAGCGCCGGATCGAGCAGGAGCGCCTCGAGGCGCGCCGTGAGGCGGAGAAGGAACTCGGCCGGAACACCGACGACGTCCCGCCCGGCTCCCACCGTCTCTGACGAAGGACCCGGACTCCGACGAAGGACCGTGGGACGTTCCGGAACGACGAACGCCGGCGTCGTGTACGACGCCGGCGTTGCCGGTGCCCCCAGTAGGGCTCGAACCTACGACCTGCGGATTAAAAGTCCGTAGCTCTACCAACTGAGCTATAGGGGCATGGGCGCACAGTGTAACCACACCGCAGTGATCAGACCGCATGGTCCGGTGACCACATCACAGGGTGAGCCACGCTGCGCGATCGATGATATCGGACATCCGGCGGTGCGGACGCCACCCGTGACGAATGGAAAGAGGCTCGGGTGCCCACCCCCTGCTCCGCACCCGAGCCGGACAAAGCGTACCACTCGGTGTGTTCTGTGGAAACCCGGGTGTCGGGGGTGGAGTTTCACATTTCACCCGGTGGAACACGGCCTGGAAGCGGGGTTGTGAGGGGGCAGACTAGAGTTGTCTCGTGGGGGAACACAGGAACGTGGAAGGCCGAATTTCCCCATGCCTCGTCAACAGGAGCGTGCGCGTCGTACGCGGGCTGCGATCGTCCGATCGGCAGCCACCGAATTCGCGCGGCGAGGTTTCGCCGCAGCATCGATCAACGCCATCCTCGAGCAGTCGAACGCCACCAAGGGTGCGATGTACTTTCACTTCGCGTCCAAGGAGGATCTGGCCCGGGCGGTGCTCGACGAAGGACTCGAGCACTACCGTGCCATCGTCGGCAGGTGGATGGACGTCCCCGATCTCGACCCCTTCGAGCGGCTGCACGGTCTCGTCGGTGATCTCGGTGCGGCTCTGCACGACGACGTGGTCATCGCCGCGGAGTTCCGTCTGGTCACCGAACCCGAGTTCGCGGAGGAGGTCAGGCTGCGCGGCAGCGTCCTGTGGGGGCGGGCCGGCTACCAGCTGGCGCGCGAAGCGCAGGAGAAGGGCCTGTTCCGGCCCGATGTCGACCTCCAGCGTTTCGTCGAGGCCATCGCGTCGTCACTCGCCGGTCAACGCTATCTCGCCGACCTCACGTCGCCGGAGACCGACGTCCGCGCCCGTTTCGAGGCCTGCGTGGAGGTGCCGCTCGAGGCGATGGCATCGGAGCAGTGGCTCGCGCAGTGGCGGGAGAAGGGCTGGCCGAGCAGGCCCAACAACGACGAATCAGCCACTTGACCTGCTGATTTGTGATTCGCGAATGCCGTGGCATAAGCTGTCCAAGCTCCCAACGGAACGCCAAACCCGTTGAGGGTGCGGTTCGGAGAAATCCGATCGGGCCCCCTTCGTCTAGCGGCCTAGGACGCCGCCCTTTCAAGGCGGTAGCGCGGGTTCGAATCCCGTAGGGGGTACGCTTCGACCTCGTCGAAGTGTGCAGTATCTTGGTGTGAGAAGTGAATATATATGGCCCTGTGGCGCAGTTGGTTAGCGCGCCGCCCTGTCACGGCGGAGGTCGCGGGTTCGAGTCCCGTCAGGGTCGCTCCAGAGTTTCGATCGGCATTCGGTTCGGGTGCCGTCCGGCCAGGTAGCTCAGTTGGTACGAGCGTCCGCCTGAAAAGCGGAAGGTCGCCGGTTCGATCCCGGCCCTGGCCACCACGGTTGTCCGGCGAACAACCATCAATTTCATATCTTCGACCCACCGGTTGCGGTGGGTCGAGCTGTGGGAACTCCGGTTCCTCATGGCCCTGTGGCGCAGTTGGTTAGCGCGCCGCCCTGTCACGGCGGAGGTCGCGGGTTCGAGTCCCGTCAGGGTCGCTCCAGGCGAAGCCCCGGCATCACATCGATACCGGGGCTTCGTCGTCGTCACCTGTTCGCGGTCCGGTGTCTGCGTCGTGGTCCCACTCGTATCGCCGATCCGCACCGGGTGCGGTCCGGCTCGCTATCGTGAGGACACAAAACATGTTCTAGTGTGTGCCCTACACAACTAGTGGACATCTGTCCGAGTGACCTGGCCCTCCGAGCGAACCCCGAGGTGGAATGTGCGCGTAGCTCTGTTGTCGTACCGGAGCAAGCCGCATTGTGGGGGTCAGGGGGTCTACGTCCGCCATCTCAGTCGCGAACTCGTCGCCCAGGGGCACACCGTCGAGGTGTTCTCCGGGCAGCCGTACCCCGAGCTCGACCCCGACGTGACGCTCACGAAGGTGCCCAGTCTCGATCTCTACCGCGACGACGATCCGTTCCGCACCCCGAAGCTGGGTGAGTACCGCGACTGGATCGACGTCCTCGAGGTCGCCACCATGTGGACCGCCGGTTTCCCCGAACCACGCACCTTCGGTCTGCGCGCCGCACGACTGCTGCGCGACCGCCTCGGCGACTTCGACGTCGTGCACGACAACCAGTCGCTCGCGTCCGGCTTGCTGCGCATCGCCGAGGACCTTCCTCTCGTCGCGACGATCCACCATCCGATCACCCGCGACCGCGAACTCGATCTCGCCTCCGCGACCACCCTCAGCCGTAAGGTCACGCTCCGGCGCTGGTACGGATTCCTGCGCATGCAGGAGAAGGTGGCCCAGCAGATTCCCACGCTGCTCACGGTGTCGGAGAACTCGGCCGACGACATCCGCACCGCCTTCGGGATCGAATCCGAACGCATCCACACGATCCCACTCGGCGTGAACACGGAGGTGTTCGCGCCGCGGAAGGACGAGCGAGTTCCCGGTCGGATCGTCTGCGTCGCGAGCGCCGACGCCCCGCTCAAGGGTGTTCCCACCCTGCTCGAGGCGGTCGCGAAGCTGCGCACCGAACGCGAGATCGAACTGGTCCTCGTCTCGAAACTCGCCCCGGGCGGCGCCACCGAGAAGCTCATCGACGAACTCGCGATCGGCGACGTCGTGCGCACCGTCTCCGGGATCGACGACACCGAACTCGCCGACCTGCTCGCCTCCGCCGAGATCGCGGCGGTGCCGTCGCTGTACGAGGGATTCTCGCTGCCGGCCATCGAGGCGATGTCGTGCGGAACACCGCTCGTCGCGAGCCGCGCCGGGGCCATCCCCGAGGTCGTCGGGGGCGCCGGTCGGCTGGTGCCTCCGGGCGACGCCGAACAGCTTGCAGCAGGGCTCGCGGGCCTGTTCGACGACCCGGCCGAGCGTCGGCGTCTCGGCACGAAGGGCCGCGAGCGTGTGCTCGAACGCTACAGCTGGGCGGCCGTGGCCGCGAAGACCGCCGCGATCTACGACAAGGCGATCGCCGCGCATCGAGAGGGGAAGAACGGATGCTGACCGTCGACTTCGACCGCCTGGGCGTCGTACCGGGGATACGCGCTCTCGACATCGGGGCCGGCGCGGGGCGCCACTCCTTCGAGCTGTACCGCCGCGGCGCGGATGTCGTCGCCTTCGACCAGAACGCCGACGACATGAAGGCCGTCGCCGACATGTTCGTCGCGATGGAACTCGAAGGTGAGGTCCCCGAGGGTGCGCTGGCCCGGGCCGAGGTCGGCGACGCGCTCGCGCTGCCGTACGACGACGCGACCTTCGATCTCGTGCTCATCTCCGAGGTGCTCGAGCACGTGCCGGAGGACGAGCGGGCCATCGCCGAACTCGTCCGGGTCCTCAAACCCGGTGGTGTCGCGGCCGTGACCGTGCCGCGCTGGCTGCCGGAAAAGATCTGCTGGGCCCTGTCGGACGCCTACCACGAGGTGGAGGGCGGGCACATCCGCATCTACAAGGCCGACGAACTCGCCGCGAAACTCGCCTCAGCCGGTCTGACGGTCTCGGGCACCGACCACGCCCACGCACTGCACGCACCGTACTGGTGGCTCAAGTGCGCCGTCGGCGTCGACAACGACGACAATCCGCTGACGAAGGCGTACCACCGGCTGCTGGTCTGGGATCTTATGAAGGCCCCGTGGATCACTCGCACGGCCGAGAAGATCCTCGATCCCGTCATCGGGAAGAGTGTCGTGTTCTACCTCGAGAAGCCGGGAAACGCCGGTGCGGCGCGGTGAATCCGCGCGCGTGACGGTGCCGTCGGTGCCGGGTGTGCTGTCGCCGGAACAGAGCCTGGCGACGGGCCGGGCCATCGCGCGGATGCAGGAGCCCTCGGGCGCCGTCCCGTGGTTCCCCGGTGGGCACATCGACCCGTGGGATCACATCGAATCCGCGATGGCGTTGACCGTCATCGGTTTACGCGAAGAGGCAGACGCCGCCTTCGAGTGGTCGCGGCGGACGCAGCGCGCCGACGGGTCGTGGCCCATCCAGTTCCGGGGCGACATCGTCGAGAACCACGACACCGACAGCAATTTCACGGCCTACATCGCCGTTGGCGTATGGCACCACCATCTCGTGACGGGTGATCGCGGGTTCGTCGAGCACATGTGGCCGACGGTGCGGGCAGCGCTCGACCTCGTGGTCGACATGCAGTTGCCGGGCGGCCAGATCTCCTGGGCGCGAGGCGACGGCGGGATGTTCGACGAAGCGCTGCTCACAGGCTGTTCGAGTATCCACCAGAGCCTGTGGTGCGGTCTGCGGATCGCCGATCTGATCGGTGAGGCGCAACCCGAATGGGAGGTCGCGCTGATCCGTCTCGGCCACGCTCTGCGTCGGCATCCCGAGGCGTTCACGCCCAAGCCCGAGTACTCGATGGACTGGTACTACCCGATCCTCGGGGGAGCGGTGCGCGGCACCGATGCGCACGAACGGATCCGCGAACGCTGGTCGGATTTCGTCGTCGACGGTCTCGGGATCCGGTGCGTCGACCATCGTCCGTGGGTCACCGGAGCCGAGACGTGCGAACTGGTCCTGGCGCTCGACGCACTCGGACACGCCGGGCGTGCCCGCGAATTGTTCGCGGCCATGCAGCATCTGCGCGACCCGGACGGTTCGTACTGGACCGGTCTGGTCTACGCCGACGGCAAGCGCTGGCCGGTGGAGGTCAGTTCCTGGACCAGCGCAGCGGTGATCCTCGCCGCCGACGCGCTCTCGCGCACGACGGGAGGAAACGCGATCTTCCGGGATGCGGCGGCACCCGCCGACCAGGTGGGCGCCGACCGCTGCACCGAGCGTTGCCCGGTGCTCGTCCGGTAGTTCAGCTGCCGGGCCGTGATCCGACCGTGCCGGCGGTGCGTTGGAGAACCCGCAGCGAGGACGTCACCGACTTCTCGACGAACTCCCCGCTCTCCAGTGCGAGACAGTAGATCTCGTACGGAGGCCGGCCGCCGTCCTTCGGGTCGGGGAAGACGTCGTGGATGATCAGGGCGCCGCCGATGCGCACCCATCTCGCCCAGCCGTCGTAGTCCGCCCGGGCCGCCTCGCTGCTGTGTCCGCCGTCGATGAACACGAACGAGGCGGGGGTGCGCCAGAACGACGCCACCACAGGAGAATTGCCGACCACCGCGACGACGTGCGATTCGAGGTCGCCGTCGGCGAGAGTGTGCCGCAGTGCGCCGACCGTGTCGAGGCGGCCGGTGTGCGGGTCGACCAGCGACGGATCGTGGTAATCCCAGCCGGGCTGATGCTCCTCCGAACCGTGGTGGTGGTCGACGGTGACGATGGTGCCGCCGGTCGCCTTGGCCGCAGCGCCGAGATACACGGTCGAGCGGCCGCAGTAGGTGCCGATCTCGACGCCGACGCCGTCACCGAGATACTGCACCGCAGCCTCGTGCAGTGCGGTTCCCTCGTCCTGGGGCATGAAACCCGGTGTCGCCTCAGCGAGTTCGATCGCCTCACGGGGCAGGGTGGTGCGGGACATCGGATGGATCTCCGTTCTTCTCGCGTGATGCGGTGTATCCCGAGCACCCTACCGACCGATCGCGGCGTCCGATGCTCTCGGACACGACGGTGAGACTGTCGAGATCGCGGATCGCGGCGCACGACCGCTCGACCATCACCGCGAACATGCGGTCGCCGCGCTCGGTCCTCGTGGCGATCCGGCCCGTTCCGATCCGCTCGACCTGCACGTGCGTACCGTGCCACCGAGCACGGCCGAGAGTCGTTCGGGAGTCAGGTCGTCCACCGACAACTACAGATCGGTCATCGTGCGCTCCGGCCGGGGTTTGCGGGTAGAGGTGCGAAACGCTCGGGGTCGCGGGTCGTCCGCCACGCGGCGGCGACCGGGGCGAGCTCGGTGGGCTTGGCGCCGTTTCGGTGGGCGCCGCGTCGATCGGTCCGGAATGAGCACGGACCTGCGCGTCGTCCCTGAAACGGTGCAGTACCTGAGGATCCCAGCTGTTCGCACGCACGAGCACGTCACCACAGCCCTGCAGGTAGGTCGCGAGCCGTCCGGTCAGCTTCCGCGAACGAAAGATCCTCGGGCGTCGACTCGTCGACGGTCGCGAGGACCGACCAGATGCGATCTGTCGACCGGGCTACGACGGGACACGCCGTGCCGCCGCCACCGGACTCGTTGTACGGGGGACTGACGGAGATCACCGCGAATCTCCCACCTCGGCGAGCCAATGCGCGGTGATCGCTGTTTCATAGGCCATGACCACGGCTGTGGTCAGTGGATGTTCGGTATCCCGCGGTCGGCACAACGATTGGGGTCCCGATGCAAGAACCGATTCCATCCGTCCCACAGTTCGTCGATGAGCTCGAGGAGTCGTTCACGAGAGGGCGTGGACTGGGTGCTGATTGTCATGGGCGGTGATCCTAGGGAGGTGAACCGTCAGGTTCTGTGGGAGGAGGTCTGCCCTGACCAGGCGTGCCAAGACGATTTGCCAGGCTGATTCGATCAGTGTCAATATTGATGTGTGTCGATTCAAACTGATAGTGGTGACCTCTGCTGCGCACCACTGGTACGGGAACCTCTGACGGAGGACTGGGCCGCAGACCTGGCCCGGATGTTCAAGGCTCTCGGTGATCCGGTGCGCCTCCGAATGCTGAGCCTGATCGCCAGCCATGAGGGCGGCGAAAGCTGCGTGTGCGACGTCAGCCCTGCCTTCGATCTGTCCCAGCCGACCATCTCGCATCACCTCAAAGTGCTGCGCGAGGCCGGTCTGCTCGAGTGCGAACGACGCGGGACCTGGGTGTACTACCGGGTGATCCCGTCAGCCCTGGCGCAGTTGTCGGCCGTGCTCTCCGCCGAGGTAGGGGTGTTGCCGGGTTCGGACTGTGCCCCGGCCAGCGATGCCGTGGAGTCGGCCCGATGACCGCGACGAACACCGAACACCCGGCTGTCGTCGGGAAGATGTCGGCCCTCGACCGGTATCTGGCCGTGTGGATCGGCGCCGCCATCGTGGTGGGTCTGTTGCTCGGCCGGATGATTCCCGGACTGGGTGAAGCGTTGAGTTTCATCGAGATCGACGGCATCTCCCTGCCGATCGCCCTCGGTCTGCTGATCATGATGTACCCGGTGCTGGCGAAGGTGCGCTACGACCGCCTCGACACCGTCACCGGCGACCGCAAGCTGTTGGTCTCGTCGCTGATCCTCAACTGGATCCTCGGCCCGGCACTGATGTTCGCGCTCGCCTGGCTGATGCTGCCGGACCTACCCGAATACCGCACCGGCCTGATCATCGTTGGTCTCGCCCGGTGCATCGCCATGGTCATCATCTGGAACGACCTCGCCTGCGGCGACCGGGAAGCCGCGGCGGTGCTGGTGGCGATCAACTCAGTCTTCCAGGTGATCATGTTCGCCGTGCTCGGCTGGTTCTACCTGTCGGTGCTCCCCGGCTGGCTGGGTCTCGAACAGGCCGCCCTGGACGTCTCGCCGTGGCAGATCGCGAAATCGGTGTTGATCTTCCTCGGCATTCCCCTGGTCGCAGGGTTCCTCACCCGGCACTTCGGTGAGAAAGCCAAGGGCCGCACCTGGTACGAGGACACCTTCCTGCCGAAGATCGGGCCGTGGGCGCTCTACGGGTTGCTGTTCACCATCGTGATCCTGTTCGCGTTGCAGGGCGAGCAGATCACCTCCCGCCCGTTGGATGTGGTGCGGATCGCGCTGCCGCTGCTGGCGTACTTCGCGATCATGTGGGTCGGCGGATACCTGTTCGGCGCCGCGATCGGCCTCGGCTACGAACGCACCACCACCCTCGCGTTCACCGCGGCGGGCAACAACTTCGAGCTCGCCATCGCCGTGGCGATCGGCACCTTCGGCGTGACCTCCGGGCAGGCCCTGGCCGGGGTGGTCGGACCGCTCATCGAGGTTCCCGTCCTGGTCGCCCTGGTCTACGTCTCCCTCGCCCTACGGAAGCGCTTCACCCGTCACGAGTCGGCGCAGGTGCCGGCGCCACGAAAGGTCTGATCCGTGAGCACACCGAGTGTGTTGTTCGTCTGTGTCCACAACGCCGGCCGCTCGCAGATGGCCGCCGGGTTCCTCACCGCTCTGGCCGGGGACCGGATCGAGGTGCGTTCGGCCGGCAGCGCCCCGGCCGAGCAGGTGAACCCGGCCGCGGTCGCGGCGATGGCCGAGGTCGGCATCGACATCTCGACCGAGAACCCGAAGATCCTCACCACCGAGGCGGTGCAGGCATCGGATGTGGTGATCACGATGGGCTGCGGGGACACCTGCCCGGTCTTTCCCGGCAAGTCCTACCGCGACTGGGTGCTCGACGACCCGGCTGGGCAGGGCCTCGAGGCGGTGCGTCCGATCCGCGATGAGATCCGCGCCAAGGTCGAAGCTCTCATCGCCGAGCTGACCGCCCCGCCCACCCCGCGCTGACGCGAGGCTCTCCGATGACGACGAACGTCGATGTCGTGGTGATCGGCGGTGGGCAGGCGGGTCTGGCTGCCGGCTACTATCTGCGCCGGGCGGGGCACCGCTTCGTGATCCTCGACGACCAGGAACAGCCGGGCGGGGCGTGGCCGCACATGTGGCCGTCGCTGCGGCTGTTCTCCCCGGCGGAATTCGCGTCCCTGCCGGGGTGGCCGATGCCCCGCTGGCCGGACGGTTTCCCGCCGGCACGGCATGTCGTCGACTATCTCACCGCCTACGAAACCCGCTACGACCTGCCGATCGAGCGGCCGGTGCGGGTGCAGGCGGTACGCCGCGACGGCCCCGCCCTGCTCGTCGACACCGACCGCGGGCAGTGGCGGACGCGGCGGGTGATCAGCGCCACCGGCACCTGGCAGCGACCGTTTCGTCCGAGCTATCCGGGCATGAAGGTGTTCACCGGGCGGCAGTTGCACACCGTCGACTACCGCACCCCGGCCGAGTTCACCGGCTCGGACGTCGTGGTGGTCGGGGGTGGCAACTCCGCCGCTCAACTCGTCGCCGAGATCTCCACCACCGCGACGACCATCTGGGCCACCAACCGGCCGCCACGATTCCTGCCCGACGGCGTCGACGGCCGAGCCTTGTTCGAGCTCGCCTCCCGCCGTGCAGTGGCCCTGGCTGCCGGACGGACCGATCCCGGCGGCATCGCCGCCCTGGGGGACATCGTGATGGTCCCGGAGGTGCTTGCCGCCCGTGAGCGCGGCGTCTTGACCGCGCTGCCGATGTTCGATCGGCTCACCGTCGACGGCATCGCCTGGGGTGAGCGTCACCAGCGGGCTGATGTCGTGGTGTGGGCGACGGGATTTCGGCCCGCCCTCGCACACCTGCGCCCGTTGCGGCTGCGCGATCACACCGGCACGGTGCCGGTCGCCGGCACCCGCGCACTCAAGGAACCGCGCCTGCACCTGCTCGGCTACGGCGACTGGACCGGACCCGGTTCGGCCACCCTCCTCGGCGTCGGCCGCACCGCCAAGGCCGCTGTCGCCGACCTCGACCTCGACCTCGACACCCGACCTGCGTGAAAGGACCTCGACCGTGAGCACACCCTCGGTGCTGTTCGTCTGTGTGAAGAACGGCGGAAAATCCCAGATGGCCGCCGGACTGATGAAAGCCGCCGCCGGCGACACCCTTACGGTGCACTCCGCCGGCACGAAACCCGGCACCAGCATCAATGCCTTGGCCGCCGAAGTACTCCTCGAAGTCGGCGTCGATATCACCGGCCAGACCCCGGTACCGGTCGACCCCCAGCTGGTTCGGAACGTCGATCTCGTGGTCACCCTCGGCCGCGAAGCCCGTCTCGATCCGGTGCCCGGGACACAGTTCGAGAACTGGGACACCGACGAGCCGTCCGAGCGCGGCATCGACGGCATCGAACGGATGCGGCTGGTCCGCGACGACATCGCCGCTCGCGTCACCGACCTCGCCCACCGGCTCCGTCGCTGAAGACACCGATGTCGGCCACCCGAATCCGGTGGCCGACATCGAGGTGGGTTGTTCAGCAGCAGGACGGTGCGGCCGGGGCCTGCTGTGTGTCCTCGGCCGGGGCCGCAGCGGTGCCGCAGCACACCCCACCCCCGGCGGTGGCCGGATCGTCGAGATGCTGCGGGCTCGAACCGAAGGTCTCCGAATCGGCGAGGACGGTGTACACCTCCCACTTCTCCCCAGCCGGGCCGGTGACCCACACCTTGTCCTGGGTAGCGAAGCAGCAGGTGGTGCCGATCTCCTCATCGGTGAACAGCCCTTCGCCGGTCAGGCGGGCAATCTCGGCATGGACCTTCTCGCTCGATTCCACCTCCACGCCCAGGTGATTGATGGTGCCGCCCTTGCCGGGGTTCTCCAGCAGCACGAGCTTGAGCGGCGGCTCGGCGATCGCGAAGTTCGCGTAGCCCGGCTTGACCTTGGCCGGTTCGGTGCCGAACAGCTTCGAGTAGAACGTGACCGCCTCGGTCAGGTCGTCGACGTTGAGGGCGAGTTGTGCGCGGGACATGACATCCTCCACTTGTGTGACATATGTCGAAACTCTGGACGGGTACAGGATGCGCCACCTTTTCGACATATGTCAAGTAAGTGGATAAGCTCGAACCATGCCGAAAGCTCTGCCTGTGATCGACGTCAGCGCCCCGATCTGCTGCGAACCGGTTTCGGCCGCGCCGATGAGCGACAACGCAGCTCTCGAACTCGCCCTGCGGCTGAAGGCGCTGGCGGACCCGGTCCGCATCAAGCTCATGTCGATCCTGCTCACCGCCGACGACGGCGAAGTGTGCACCTGCGATCTCGCCACCGGCGTCGACCTGACCGAATCCACCGTCAGTCACCACCTCGGGCAACTGCGCAAGGCCGGCATGGTCGTATCCGAACGCCGCGGGATGAACGTCTTCTACCGCCCTCGCGCCGAGTCTCTCGAAGCCCTGCGGATGGTGCTGGACCCGAACTGTTGTCGCTGATCCCGACGTGGTGTCGATTACCTGCCATATGGCCCGGAAGGACGTACATCGAGCAGAAAATCGGGGGTTGGGCGCGCAGCGGCCTTGGTTGGGTCGCTGGTCCGGTGAAGACTGTGTGCAGGACGACGGCGTCGGCCACGCGTCCCGCCAGGTCGAGCGTGCGCTCGCCGAGCGCGACCATGAGGATCGGGATGCGGTCGACGTCCTCGGCGGTGCGTCGCAGATACGGGAAGTCGCCGGCTGGGCCGTGCCGGTCGACGACCGCGTCACCGCGCCACAGCGTCCGGAGCAGATCGACGGTGTCCTCGAGCCGCGCCGACGTCACGCGAGGCAGACCCATGAGAGCGAACAGCACGTCGAAGCCGCGGCCGAGCCCGAGGGCGTAGCGGCCGCGGCTCAACCGGTGCAGTGTGGTCGCCATCGTCGCTGTGATGAGGGGATGGCGGGTGTGCGGATTGGTCGCCGCGGTGCCGATCCCGAGCGTGCGGCTCGTCGCGGCGGCCGCACCGGCCAGCGCTGCTGCGTCCTTGGTGTCGAACCGTTCCGACAGGAAGGCCGAGCCGAGACCGATGCGTTCGGCGACGACGATCTCGTCGAGCAGCGCCCTCGGGTCGTCGGCGTGCCCGGCGAGGCCGTAGAATCCGAGTTCCGGACAGTCCGGCTCCGGTACGGATCCGCCGCGGATGCTCACGAGCGGGCCGCCGCCTTCCGTCGCTGCAGCACGCTGCCCACTGCGTTGTCGAGCTTCGAGCCCAGCGGCCAGCCCACGTAGTGGCACAGGAACAGGGCGATCTCGCGGAGCTGCTGCTCGTCGAGCTCCTCGTTCTTCAGCGCCGCTTCGATCTGGATTTCGGCGATGTCGGGGGCCCCCTGTGCGGTGAGTGCCCCGAGCAGCAGCAGTCGCCGATCACGAATGGTCAGCCCGGGCCGGGTCCAGATGTTCGCGAACAGGTGGTCGGCGGTGACGGCGAAGTGCTCACCGGGACCGTCCTGCATTTCCCAGCCGTAGACCTTGGACATCATCTCCAGGCCGCGGCGGCGGGTCTCGTCGGTCATGCGTGCTCCTTCCGGGAACGGGTCCGTGCGATCTCGCCCGTGCCGACTCCGAGGCCGGGGCCGAGGTCGGACAGCGCCCGGGTTCCGAGCGGCAGGGCGATTCCGAGGCGATCGCCGAGATCGAGTGCGAGCGCGAGATCCTTCTCACCCAGGGCGCGCACGCGCGAGAAGATCGGGAACCAGGAGTCGTCCTCTGCGAGGGGAGATGTGGTGTCGCGCCACATGATCGAACCGGCGCCGCCGGTGATCGCGTCGGTGTGCCGGACGACCCTGCCGAGCTCGGTGAGGTCGATGCCCGCGGCCTCGGCGAGTCGCTGTGCCTCCGTCGCCGCGGTGAACGCGATGAAGTGGAGCAGGTTGCGGGCGAGCTTCATCCGGGTTCCCGCGCCGACGGGACCGACGTGCACGACCAGCGACGCGAAGGTGCCGAACGGTTCTTCGATCTTGGCGAAGCCGTCGTCGGTCGCGCCGACCATCACTGCGAGAGTGCCGTTCTTCGCACCGCCGGCGCCGCCGCTGACCGGTGCATCGACGAAGTCGACTCCCTTCTCGGCGCACTTCGCGGCGAGTTCGACGGCGGTGGTGTCGGAGATCGTCGAGTGCACCGCGACGACCGTGCCGGGCCGGGCCGTCGCGAGAAGTCCGTCCGGACCGGTGACGACGTCGCGGACCTGGGCGTCGTCGAGGACGGTCACGCACACGAGGTCGCAGTCGGCGGCCAGCTCCGCCGGGTTCGACGCCGCGGCGGCACCCTTGTCGGTGAACGGGCTCATCGCCTCGGGCACCACGTCGAGCACGGTGAGGCCTCCGGGTCGGGTGAACAGCCGCTCGGCCATCGGTGCCCCCATGTTGCCCAGCCCGATGTAACCGACCCGGCCGATCGTGGAGCCGGTCACGAGCGGATCACCTGCCCGCCGTCGACCTTGAAGATCTGCCCTGTGACCCAGGCGGCCTCGTCGGAGAGCAGGAACAGGCACATGCCGACGAGATCGTCGGGAGTGCCCATGCGCTTGAGCGGCAACTGCTTCACCATGTCGGCGACCATGTTCGCGGGGGTGGTGGTGCGGGTCGCCTCGGTGTCGATGGGGCCGGGGGCGATCGCGTTGATGCGGATGTTCGACCCGCCGAGCTCGACGGCGAGTTGCTGTGTGAGACCGTTGATCCCGACCTTCGCGAGCCCGTAGAAACCCGAGTACAGCCAGGCCGCCGTCGACGACTGGTTGACGATCGACCCGCCGTTCTTGGTCATGTGCGGCCACACTGCGCGGGTGACGTTGAGGGCGCCGTCGAGGTTCACGCTCATGAACTTCTTGTAGTAGTCCCACGGAACCGTCAGCAGCAGATCGAGTTTCATGCCGCCGTAGATGGCGGCATTGTTGACCACGTGGTCGATGCCGCCGTAGGTCTCGACGGTCGACACGGCGAGTGCCTCGGCGGAGGCGGGGTCGGAGACATCGACCGACGTGAAGCTCGCGATGCCGCCGTCGGCGACGATCTGTTTGGCAACCTGCTCGCCGAGTTCGGCATCGATATCGGCGACCACCACGTTCGCGCCCTCGGCGGCGAGCGCACGCGCGTACGCCTCGCCGATCCCCTGGGCGGCGCCGGTGACGATCGCGGTGCGACCGGTGAAACGTGCCATCGGAAAAGTCCTTTCGGAAGTTCGGGTCAGCTCGCGGGTTCGGCGACGAGCTTGGTCTCCAGGTATTCCTCGAAACCGGCCACACCCATCTCGCGGCCGATCCCGGACTGCTTGTAGCCCCCGAACGGGGCGTCGGCGGCGTACCAGATGCCGCCGTTGACGCCGAGCGTGCCGGTCCGTACACCTGCGACGATCCGCGCGATGCGGTCCGGATCGGTGCCGTACACCGAACCCGAGAGGCCGTAGGGGGAGTCGTTGGCGATGCGGATCGCGTCGTCGTCGCCGTCGTGAGGGATGATCACGAGCACCGGGCCGAAGATCTCCTCCCGCGCTGTACGCGCGGAGTTGTCGAGGCCGGCGATGAGGGTGGGTTCGACGAAGAATCCCCGCTCGTGTTCGGCGGGACGTCCGCCGCCGGTGACGATCGTGCCGCCTTCCTCGACGGCGAGGCGGATGAAGCCCTCCACCCGCTGTCGCTGCTTCTCGGAGATGAGCGGCCCGCACACCGTGCCGGGATCGCGCGGGTCGCCGGGCCGGATGCCGCTCATGGACTTCGCGGTCAGGGCCACCGCTTCGTCGTACCGTTCGCGGGGAACGAGCAGACGCGTGGTGATCGCGCAGCCCTGGCCGGCATGCGTGCACACGGTGAAGGCCGCCATCGAGCAGGCGCCGCGCAGGTCGGCGTCGTCGAGGACGATGAACGCCGACTTGCCGCCGAGTTCGAGGAAGACCTTCTTGAGGTTCTCTGAGGCCGCGCGCATCACGGCCCGGCAGGTCGCGGTGGAACCGGTGAACGAGATCAGGTCGACGCGCGGATCCTCGCTCAGCTGTGCGCCGAGCCTGTGGTCGCTCGAGGTGACGATGTTCAGCACTCCCGGCGGGATGTCGGTCTCCTCGGCCGCGATCCGCCCGACCAGGGCCGCACACCACGGGGTGTCCGGGGCGGGCTTGAGCACCACGGTGTTCCCGGCGGCGAGAGCGGGCCCGAGCTTGGCGAAGTTGATCTGGTGCGGGGAGTTTCACGGCGTGATCGCGCCGACGACCCCGACCGCTTCCTTGAGCAGATAGCGGTGGGTGGGGATACCCATGGGGGAGGCGTTGCCGAGATCCTGCGTCCACGCGTAACTTTCGGCGAGGTCGGCGAAGTAGAGCAGATCGTCGATGGGGCCTTCGAGATGCGCGGCGCTCGTGAGGAATCGGGGAGCGCCGACCTCGGCGATGGTGATCTCCCGCAGTTCCTCGATGTGCTCGCGCAGAGCGTCGCGCAACTGACGGAGGCAGCGGGCCCGGAAGGCGTGGTCGCGTGACCAGTCGGTGTCGTCGAAGGCGCGACGCGCGGCCGCGATCGCGGCGTCCATGTCGGTGGCGGTGCCCTCGGCCGCGTGGCCGAGCAGTTCTTCGGTGCTCGGATCGGTGATCGCGAAGGTGCCTCCGCTGCCGGGTACGAGCTTGCCGTCGATCAGAAGGGTGGAGCTGTCGGTAGGGCGAAGTGTCATCAGACGTTCCCTCGGTTCTGGACAGGTGTCTGGACTATAGTTCGGCGACGCGATCGAATGCAACGGTTCGTCCGAAACGGACGAAACCGGTTTCGTGTGCGAGGAATTCGACGAATCTCGCACACAACACCGGTCTCGACGAGGGTCCGGTGGTCTCCGGTCAGAACACGCGCAGTCCGAGGTGTCGCCGCGTGCGCAGATCGAGCAGATAGGACTTCCACAGCAACGGCCATATCCACGGCGTGACGCGGTGCAGGCGCCGGACCGCCACGAGATAGCGGTCGAAACGCCGCTGGTCGTCGGCGGTCCACGGGTAGTGCATGAGGTCGCGGAACTCCGGCGGCAGCGCACCGCGCGTGATCAGTTCGAACGACCTGCCGAGCACCCGGTGGATCCCGCGGCCCAGTCGTCCGAGACGCACCTCGAGGAACGCGAGATTGCAGAGTTCGGTGAGGTACTCGCGCACCTGCTCGTTCATGGAGATGTCGGCGACGCCGGCCTTCCACAGTTCCTCGTACTCCTCGCGGGTCGTGGGCCACGACTCCGGCCGGACGTTCAGTGTCGTCGCGAGGGTCGCGCCGTCGCGGAGGATCCGGACGTACTGCTCCTCGGTGAGTGGGCCGTACAGGAACTCGTGCTGGTCGATGAAGTACTCGAGCAGGCAGACGGCGACCCACAACTGCAGGGCGGGGGAGTTGGCGCTGTAGCGGACCTCCGCGCCGGGTGACGACGTGATCCGCGCGTGGATCTTCCGCACCGACTTGCGGACGAAATCGCGGTCGGCCTCGGTGCCGAACACCGCGACCGCCAGATAGGTGCCGGTCGTGAGGGCCCGCTTGACTGGATGGAGATCGGCACGGCCGGTGTCGACCGTGCTGTCGACGACCCCCTGGCCGACGCCGAGGAGACACGCCTGAAACAGGCGTCCATGCTGCTCGACCTCGACCCGCCGGAGCACACCCGCCTCGGGCAACGCGTGAGCCGTGGCTTCACCCCGCGCATGGTGAAGACGCTCGAGGAGCGCATCCGGCGGACGTGCGAACGCACCGTCGACGCCGCGATCGAGGCCGCACGCGACGGCACGGTGATCGACTTCGTCCCGGCGATCTCGGCACCCCTGCCGCTGGAGGTGATCGCAGCGCTGCTGGGCGCACCGGCCGAGGACGTCGGCAAGCTCTACGACTGGTCGAACCGCATGATCGGCTGGGACGACCCCGAATACGGCACCACTCAGGAGGACGACGAACTCGCCGCCGCCGAGATCTTCCTGTACGCCAACGAGATCGCCGCGCGACGACATCGTCTCGAAGCTGGTGTGTCCAGACGAGAACGGCGACACGCTCTCCGAGATGGAGTTCGACATGTTCTTCGTCCTGCTCGTCATCGCGGGCAACGAGACGACGCGCAACGCGATCTCGGGCGCGAGCACGATCCGCACGTCGCCTTCGGCGGGACGGGCGTGCACTTCTGTCTCGGGGGACATCTGGCGCGGTTCGAACTGCGGATCATGTTCGAGACCCTCATTGCCCGTATCGACCGGGTCGAACCGGCCGGCGAACCGCGGCGGTTGCGATCGAACTTCATCAACGGCATCAAGTCCATGCCCGTCCGTATCCACCGACGAGAGCGCTGAATTCGCCGAATGAACGCGCTGCGGGCGTTGCCGACCCCCTCCAATCGTAGTAATGTCCAGACACGTGTCCAGAAACGTGAATCTCGAATCGACCCGTCGTCGCTTGACCGAGAAACAGGCCGATACGGTGGCGAGGCTCACGCAGGCCGCGGTCGAGGTGCTCCGCGAGGAGGGATTCACGGGGTTGACGGTGCGTATGGTCGCCGCCCGCGCCGGTGTCGCCCCGGCCACCGCCTACACCTACTTCTCGTCCAAGGAACACCTCGTCGCCGAGGTGTTCTGGCGTCGCTTGGCCAACGCTCCCACGGCCGACGCCGAGAGCGCGAGCCGTGCCGATCGGGTGGTCGCGGTGCTGCGGGGAATCGCGCTGTTGCTGGCCGACGAACCCGAACTCGCGGCCGCGGTCACCAGTGCATTGCTCGGTCACGACCCCGACGTCGAACACCTGCGTGCGCGCATCGGACTCGACATCCGTCACCGGGTCTCGGCAGCCCTCGGCGCCGACTCCGATCCCGACGAACTCGAAGCACTCGAACTGCTCTACGCCGGCGCGCTCGTCCGGGCCGGCATGGGCTACGGCACCTACGAGAAACTCGCCGACAGGCTGGAGACATCCGCCCGACTTCTATTGGAGTGATCCACGATCCAGGCATCCCCGGGCTCCGCGTCGTACTCAGGGCCCGCTTCGCCCGATCCACCGACGCTCGGCGCCGTGATCTTCAACCCGTAGGGCTACGCCTTCCACGAAGATCCGTATCCCACCTACCGCCGGCTCCGTGAGGAGGACCCGGCCAACCACAACCCCGACCTCGGATTCTGGGCACTGTCCCGCCACGCCGACGGTGAGCGCGCTCCGGACGGCACCTGGATCGTGTACGTCGACCGGATCCACACGGACGGAGAGGTTCTCGAACGCAAGTGGCTCCTTGCACAGTCGCGGTTCCTCGGTGCCGGATCGGCCGGCACGACACGCCTCCTCGTGAAGGCGAAGGCGAAGGGGTTCGTCCCCGATCTTCCCGACGGCGTCGGAACGGGATGGGGCAACAACGGCGACCGAGTGTTCGCCATGACGAGTCCGCTCGTCAGCCCCCGCGACCATCAGGGCGGTTCCGCCTGTGTGGGTATGCCCGACTACACCGATCCCGCCGGACCGTTGATGATCGTCACCGGCCCGGTGCCGTTCCCTGTCGATGTGGGA
The DNA here is from genome assembly GCF_001665495.1 of Rhodococcus sp. 852002-51564_SCH6189132-a. Taxonomy (NCBI): domain Bacteria; kingdom Bacillati; phylum Actinomycetota; class Actinomycetes; order Mycobacteriales; family Nocardiaceae; genus Rhodococcus; species Rhodococcus sp. 852002-51564_SCH6189132-a. Next base: position 140,139 of record NZ_LZMJ01000070.1, on the reverse strand, counting down.
ACGACCACGATGATCGGTCTGGGGATCGTCGACAGCCGAGGAGTCCGGCACTACGACGCCGGTCGCGTGCACGGCCAGCCCGGCCTGTATGTGGTGGACGGCGCGAAGATCCCGGGATCGACCGGGGCGTGCAATCCGTCGATGACGATCGCGGCACTCGCCGGGTACGGCGCCGATCGGATCGTCTCACGCGACCTGGATCGCGTGTTCTGACCTGACGGGTGGTTCCGGTGGCTCGGCCGCGGGAACCACCCGTTCGGTCTCAGCCCTTCGCGGCCGACAGACCGGCGCGGCGACCGAAGAAGCTTCCGTCCCCCAGCGACGTGCCGCTCGCATAACCCCACGCGCACACGCCCGACGTGCAGCGACCGGCGGCGAACAGGCCTGGGATCGGATCGCCGGACACGTGCCGCACTTCCGAGTTCACCGAGGTGCGCAGACCGCCGAGCGTGAAACCTGCTGTGCAGTTTCGGAGATCGAGCGCGGCGATCGGGCTGCCGATGGGCTTGACCCACTCGCTCTTCTTGCCCAGCACCGGATCGCTGCCGTTCTCCGCGTGCCTGTTGTAGACCTCGACGGTCGCCTGCAACGTCCCGGCAGGCAGTTCCATGTCGGATTCGAGTTCGGCGACGGTCTCCGCGACCCACTTCGGACGGAACCGGAAGAAGGGCGTCGAACTCGTTGCCGCACAACCCTCCTCGTACGCCTGTTCGTCGATGATCAGATAGGCCTGGTTGTCGTTCTTCAGCAGCGTGAGCTGACCGATACGGCCCGGATAGGTGTCCTCGGGGACGTACCGCTGACCGCGGCCGTTGACGAGGATGCCGCGGGCCATCAACTGCGGGTCGCCGAAGAAGGCGACCTCGGTGGCGTCCATGTGCGCGAGATCGGCGCCGAGCGCCTGCGCCATGCGGATCGCACGGCCGTCGTGCTCCTCGATCGCCGCACCCGGGCGACCGCTGAGTTGCGGCGCGTACGACTCGACCATCTCCTGGTTGTACGCGAAACTGCCGGTCGCGAGGACGACGCCGCGGCGGGCCCGGATGTGGACGTCCTTGCCGTACTGCTTGGCCGTCAGGCCCACGACGCGTCCGTCGCCGTCGACGATCAACCGCTGCACCCGCACGTCGTATTCGGCACGCACACCGAGGCTTTCGGCGACCTGGGAGAGCGGCTGCATGAGCATGTACCCGCCACCCTTCTCGCCGGTCCGCTTGTCGGTCATCTGCGGGACGTGGCCGCGCGGGGCGGGCGTCGCGATCTCGTTGAAGGGCGCGGAGTTCTCGCCGCCGGAGTACATCAGGCCGTCGTCACCGGGGATCTCCCACCCGGGTTCGCCCCAGAAGCTCTCCTTGAACACCACGCCGTTGTCCACGAGCCACTCGTAGTGTTCGACGCTGCCCTCGCAGTACTCGATGATCTTCGCTTCGTCGGCGCCCGGCCCGAGCGCGGCGAGCATGAACGCCTTCATGTTCTCGGGCGTGTCGTCGAATCCGAGGGCCTTCTGCAGCGGGGTGCCGCCGCCGAGGTAGACGATGCCGCCCGACAGTGAGGCCGCACCGCCCCAACCGCTGGTCCGCTCGAGCACGAGCACGTCGGCACCCGCGCGGGCGGCCTCGATGGACGCCGAGACACCGGCGATGCCGTAACCGGCGACGACGACGTCGGCTTCGTGGTCCCAGGTGGAGACGCTGCCGGCGGGAAGGGGGTGGAGATCGGTGCTCATCGGGGTCCGTTCGGGGTCGGTGATCAGTGGTCGAGTTTCGAGGCGAGTCGGCCGATGTATGCGACGACGTCGTCCTGGGCGCGGTCGGGCAGACCGAAGATCACCTCGGTGACCCCGGCGTCCTCCCAGATCTTCAGTTGTTCGGCGTCGTGACGGCCTGCCAGAGCGAGGATCTCGGGAGTTCCGGCACGACCGGCGTCGGCCCAGGCCTTGTGGAGACGGGCGACGTTGTCGACGACGTTGTTCTCCGTGGGGGTGGTGATCCAGCCGTCGGCGTGGCGGACGATCCAGTCGAAGTTGCGGTCGGTGGAACCGGCGCCGAGGAAGATCGGGGGCCGTGGTTGCTGCACGGGTTTCGGCCACGCCCAGCTCGGCCCGAATGCGACGAAGTCTCCCTCGTAGGAGGCCTCTTCCTCGGTCCACAGCGCCTGCATCGCTTCGAGATACTGGCGCATGGCGGTGCGCTTCTTCTTCGGCGGTACGCCGTGGTCGGCGAGTTCTTCTGCGTTCCAACCGAATCCGACACCGAAGTTCACCTGGCCGCCGGAGAGGTGATCGAGGCTCGCGATGGTCTTGGCGAGCGTGATGGGGTCGTGCTCGAGGGGCAGTGCGACGGAGGTGCCCAGTTTGATCGTCGACGTCACCGCGGCTGCGAGCCCCAGCGCCACCCACGGATCGAGGGTGCGCATGTAACGGTCGTCGGGAAGGGTCTCGTTGCCCGTTCCCGGATGCGCGGATTCGCGGCGGATCGGGATGTGGGTGTGTTCGGGCACGTAGAAACTGTCGAAACCGCGACTCTCCGCGGTCGAGGCAGCGACTTCGGCCGGATTCCCCGGTCGCTCGTGAACAGGGTGATTCCGTGGCGCACAACAGCCCCTCTCCAGACGGTGACGGAGAAAATGTAACGCGTTCTACATCCGGAGGGAAGAGATTTCCGGACACCTGTCCGGTTGCGGCCGGTCGGCCGTACGAAAAGGCAGTCGTCCCACGCTGAACTATCCTCGAAACGGGCATGAACGGAAGGTGGCGTGATGACGGAGCAGTCGACGACGGAGACCGCGGGCGAGGAGTCGGCGTCGACGCAGACCTCGCGGCCGGCCCTCGGGTCCACCCGGTCGCCCGGTGCGGGCCTGCGACCGGCACAGCGGGCGCGGTACATGCGGATCATCGCCTCCGCCGAGGAGCTCGCCTCCGAGGGTGGATACGACGCCGTGCAGATGCGGGCGGTCGCAGACCGATCCGGTGTCGCTCTCGGCACGGTCTACCGCTACTTCCCCTCGAAGAACCACCTGCTCGTCGTGGCGCTCGTACTCGAATTCGGGACCGCCGCCGAAGCCGTGACCACCGTGGAGATCCCTGGCGACAGTGCCGCCGAGCGCCTGATGGGCGTCCTGCGCGGAGTGATGCCGCGTCTGTCCGAGAACCCGCTGCGCTACGACGCGCTCATCCGGGCGGCGATGTTCGCCGACGCGTCCTCGGCGCCCGAACTCGACCGTCTCGGTGAGGTGCTCACCCGACTGTTCGCGCAGGCGGCAGGCATCGACATCGTCACCGAAGAGGTGCTCAACGCCGTGCGGATCATCGCCGACGTGTGGATGTCGGCGCTGGTCGCCTGGGTGGCGGGCCGGCAGTCGGTCGACGATGTGCTCGCGCACATGGACACCGCCGTCACGCTCGTGTTCGACCGGCTGAACCGACTGCAGCGGGCGAGCTGACGCCCACCCGCTGCAGTTCTGGGCTCCGCTCGGGAGCTCTGGTTCGATCAGGCCGGCACGTCCACGATGCCGATCGTGGGCAGGAAGAAGCACTGCGTGTCGCCGTTGCGCACGTTGCCGAAGACGGCCGAGAGCACGGTGCCCGACCCCGTCTCGACCGGCGCGACCCGCACGCCACCCAGCGGCAGGGTGTCAATGATGAAGGTCGTGATGGCCTGCTCGACGATGCCGCGGGCCTGGACGGGAAGGCCGGCCGGAATGGCTCCCGCCGCGGTCTCCTCCGGCGTGCCCATCGGGACGAAGCCACCCTGGAAGGTGTTGACGTTGAACCACGCGAGCTGGATGCCCGAGGTGTCGGCGTCCTCCTCGAGGCCGACGGGGACGAACGCGAAGAGCGTCTCACCGGGCGAGACGACGTTCAGGGTGCCCGGCAGCGGCGACAGGCTGCGGTTCGGCCATGGCCCGGGCAGAGCACCCGCAACGGCGGGCACGGTGCCCAGCGGCAGGTCGCCGTCGGCCGTGCAGAACGGTGCGCCGGTGGGGTAGAGGAACGGTTCGACGCCGAGGCGACGCAGGAACTCCATGCCGTCCTCGTAGGCGCCGAGCGGTGTCGCTTCGGCCGCGTCGACAGCGCTTCCGCGTGCGTTCGCGATCGCTTCGGCGGCAGCGAGAGTCGTGGGATCGACGCCGGGCAGCGCGCGGAGAGCCTCGAGCGAGCTCACGAGCGGGCTCGTGGCGGGCGCTTCCGCCGGTGCTGCCGGGTCCGTGGGTGCGGGTTCGGCGCCGGCGATGGTGGGAAGCGCCAGACCTGCGGCGACGGTCAGGGCTGCGGCGGCCGAGATGCGACGCATCCGATTGCGGTGTCTGCGGCTCATATGGGGTTCTCCTCCTGTGGGTCGTGACACCCGGACGGGCTTTACCTAACCCTAAACTAGAGGTTTAGAGTATGACCGCTCCAGGAGACCACAAGGGCGGCGCTCCGGCCAGAGCGCCGCCCCGTGGTGTTACCGAACCGACACCCATGTGAGTCGGTGGTGCGGATGATCAGTCCGGATCGTCCGGATGCTTACGCAGATGCAGGATGCTCAGCAGGAGACCGCCCCACAGCGTGACGAGGGCGAGAATCATCATGGCGACGGCCGCTGTGCTCATCGGGTACCTCCTGTGGACGAGTCGGGTCCGGGTAAGGGAGCACCGGACGAAGCAGGCGCCTGGGCGGATGCGGGCGGACGGTTCTCGTCCAGCTCGTATTCCTCGTCGATTCCCCTGCGCCAGGGGATGAACGTCAGGAGGACGGCGAGGATGATCACGCCGGCCTGCACGCTCCAGCCGAAGGCCGTGACCAGGCTGTCGGGAAGACCGCCGTAGCCGTCGCGGACACGGTCGCGGATCTCGCTGAACAGCATGTAGCCGAGGACGAGCGGGGTGATGATGCCCGTGAACACCATCCAGCCCGTGCCGACCTTGAACGACGACACCGAGTTGAGGTGGTCGCGGAGTTCGGGCAGACGACGATAGATCCACGCGACCACCACGAGCGCCACGAAGGCGACACCCACGATGCCGAACTGGTTCGCGAAGCGGTCCACCACGTCGAGAGTGTTCAGGCCGGTGGTGGTGGGGAAGAGCAGCAGCGACACGATTGCCGACACACCACCGATGGCGAGTACCGCCGGCACCCGGCCGAGGCCCGTCTTGTCCTGGAAGGCCGAGACGGTCACCTGGATGATGCTGATCATCGACGTGAACCCGGCGAAGACCAGCGAACCGAAGAACAGCACACCGAAGAGCGGGCCGCCGGGCATCTCCGAGACGATCGTGGGGAAAGCGATGAAGGCGAGGCCGATACCGCCCGCGACCACCTCACCGACCTCGACACCCTGCGCCTGGGCCATGAAGCCGAGAGCGGAGAAGACGCCGATGCCGGCGAGCACCTCGAAGCTCGAGTTCGAGAACCCGACCACGAGACCCGAACCGGTGAGGTTCGTCTTGCGCTTCAGGTACGACGCGTAGGTCACCATGATGCCGAAGGCGACGGACAGCGAGAAGAAGATCTGCGCGTACGCCGCGATCCACACCCCGGTGTCGGTCAGCGCCGACCAGTTCGGGGTGAAGAACGCATCGAGACCGGCGGTCGCGCCGTCGAGGGTCAGCGACCGGACGACGAGCGCACCGAACAGCAGGACCAGCAACGGCACGAAGAACCGATTGGCGTTGCCGATACCGCGCTGGACGCCGAGAGCGAGTACCGCGAGCGTCGCGATCCAGACCAGCAGCAGGGTCCACGCGACGCCCGGCACGAAGCTCAGGCCGAAGGTCGCATCGGTGTCCTGGTTCAGGAACGAACTCATGAAGAAGCCTTCGGGGTCGTCGCCCCAGGCCTCGGTGATCGAGAAGAAGGTGTACCGCGCGGCCCAGGCCACGATCACCGCGTAGTACACGCCGATGACGAAGCACACCAGCACCTGCCACCAGCCGATGAACTCGGCGCCGCGGCGCAGTCTGCGGAAGGCCAGCGGCGGCGATCCGCGGAACTTGTGCCCGATCGCGTAGTCGACCAGGAGAAGGGGGATACCCGCGGTCAGCAGCGCGACCAGATACGGGATCAGGAATGCGCCACCACCGTTCTCGTAAGCGATGTACGGGAAACGCCAGATGTTGCCGAGTCCGACCGCCGAGCCGATTGCGGCCATGATGAACACCGACCGGCCCGACCAGACTTCCCGTTTACGTGTGACCTCGTGCTGTGCCACGAACCTCGTCCCTCCATTCATCCGGATGGAGGACAACGCTAGCGCCCCGACCGGCGCGCGGGCGATCTTTTCGGGTCGGCGCCTTCAGCCGTCGTCCCAGAGCCGCAGGTCCGGGGGAGTTTCGTCCTCGTCCCCCTCCTCGCCGACGTTCCGGTAGCGGAATGCGAAGACGATCCAGCCGACCGCGGCGACGAGCACGAAACTGATCAACCGGTAGACGACCACCGCCGACAGGGCCTGCGCGCCGGTCATGCCGGAGGCAGTGAGTGCCGGCACGAGCACGGCGTCCATGACACCCAGACCGGCGGGGAGCAGCGGGATGGCACGGCTGGTGGCGGTTCCGGCCGCGTAGGCGACCGCGATACCGGCCAGGCTCGGCGCGCCACCGACCGCGTATGCGGCGAACGCCAGGCACGCACCGTCGCATACCCAGTTGCTCAGCGACCAGCCGAACGCGCGGGCCGCATGAGGACGATCGAGTTGCACCGCGCTCAGCTGGCCGACGATCTTCCGCCACGCTCGCGCACCCGCCTGCTCCGGCTTCTTCCGCAACCGGTTCAGGCTCCGCAGGGCGATCAGGCCGATCGATTCGAACGAACCAGGATTGCCGGCCGCGTACTGGATGAGCACGACCAGCAGCAGCAGACCGCCGAGCGAGAAGATCAGCGAGAACGGGTTGTTGCTGGCGCCGACGAGCAGAGCGCCGACGATGCCGAGCAGTGCGAGTCCGGCGGCCTGGAGGAGCCCGGCCATGACCAGCTGCCAGGTCGCCACCACCGGGGGTGCGCCCCAGCGCCGCATCTGTCGGTAGGTGAAGGTCGTCCCGACCACCGGTCCGCCCGGCAGGGTCACGCTCATGGAGTTCGCCGCGAGGGCCACCGAAAGCGATTGCCATTGCGAGACCTTCACACCCGCCGCGGACAGTAGCGCCCGCTGCACCCGTGCGAAGGTCGACATCTCCGCCATCGAGGCGAACACCGCTGCCGCGACCCAGCCCCAGTGAAGATGCCCGAGGCCGCGGACGCTGTCGGACAGTTCCGGCCACACGAGCACGATCTCGACGGTGAGCACCACGACGAGCAGAGCACCGACGATCCACTTGAGATACCGGCGTCGCTTCGGGGTGAGCGGCCCGCTCTCATCGTGCGGGCTCTCGTCGGCTCCGTCGTCCGGCTCCTCGGGTGTCACGGTCTCGTTCGTCATCTAGTCGGTGGGCCAGCTCGACAGCGTGCGGCGGTAGAGGTCCTCGACTTCGGCGATGTGCTCACCGAGGTCCTCCCGCGACCAGCCGCTCACGTCGATCGGTTCGAGCACCGCCACATCGACGGTGCCCGACCGCAGCAGGGTCGAGTGCTTCCACAGGATCTCGCCGGCGTTGCGGATCACGACCGGCACGATCGGGACACCGGCCTGCATCGCGATGTGGAAGGCGCCCTTCTTGAACCTGCCGATCGCCGGGGTCAGCGAGCGTGTGCCCTCGGGGGCGATGACGATCGACGTCCCCTCGCGGAGGGTGTCGACGACGGGTCCGAGCGCCGCAACCGCCCGCTCGGTGTTCGTGCGGTCGACAAAGGTGGCGCCGACGAACCGCAGAAGCGGCCCGAACAACGGGTCGTTGGCCATCTCCTTCTTCGTCACGCCCGTGAAGTCCTGCCTCAGGACCTTGGCCAGCACCACCGGGTCGAGCTGACTCTGGTGGTTGAAGATGAACACCGCCGGCCGGGCGGCCCACGCATTCGCTTCCCCGACGATGCGTACGTTCACTCCGGCGAGGGCCAGGGAGACCTCAGTGCCGATGCTGATGATCGAGTCCAGCGCGGTCTTGCGGCTGCGGTTGATCAGACCGAGACCGAGACCCGTCCACACCGAGCCGAACATCCCGCCGTAGGCGGCGGCGGTGCGGACGAGTTCGCGGGCGCCCGGCGTACCGCGCGGCCGGAACCGCATGATCGGCCAGTCGCGTTCGATGGCGAATCGGGTGAGAGTGCGATCGGGGTTCGTGGCCGTGGGGTTGCCGGCGACGGCCAGGAACTCCACGTCCTCACCACCGTTGGAATAGGTGTAGCTGGCCTCGGCGTCGATGCCGTGTGTCTCGACGAAATTGCGTGCCGCCTCCGCTTTGCCGCTGCGCCACAACGATTTCCCGTCGACCCGTCCGGTGAGCACACCGTTCTCGACCTCGAGTGGGGTGAACAGGATGTGCTCGACGCCCAGCGCGTCCCCGGCGGCCTGGATCTGGTAGCGGGACGCCGACGAGGCGATCACCACCGTGTGGCCCGCGTTCTGGTGCGCGCCGATGAGTTGCCACGCCTCCGGATAGAGGTGTCCGGCGATCGTCGTCATGAACAGCCGGCGGCCGATCTCGTAGAGCTCGTCCTCGGTGTGACCGCGCCACGCCTTGAAGGCGATCGCGACGAAGCGTTCGAAGTCCTCCTCGGTCTCCGTCCCGCGGATCCCGTTGATCATCGTCGCGGCCAGTTCGGATGCGGAGACCTTCCCGGCGAGCACCCGGTCGCGGAAGAAGTGGACACCGGAGAAGCCGTGCACGATGGTGCCGTCGAAATCGAAGAAGGCCGCCACCTCGGGTCCCTGCGGACCCGTACGCACCCGTTCGAGGGCCTGCTCGAGGTTCACCGTTCCACCTTTCTGTTCGACACGTCGAGCGACTCGGCCAGCGCGACCCGCTGGGCCAACTCGGACAGCTCCGCTGCGAATGCCTTCCTGCGCTCGCGGACGGTCTCGGGGTCCTCGTCGTGGTCGAGCAATCCTCGATTGCGCGCCAGGTCGAGCGCGGACGCGAACAACTCCGACGACACCGATTCCGGCCCGTACAGGCGGCGCTGCAGCAGCATCTGCCGGCCCACCGCCACACACTCCGACAGGAAGGCGGCGCGGTCGACCTCGAGCTCCGGATCCCGGACGGCGAGGCGCTCGGCGACGACGAGCTGCGCGTCGAAGAACGACCGCAGCGTGCGGTGCGACATGAAGAAGCCGGTCTCGACGAGACCGGTCAGCGCTTCGTCCTTCGTCGGCAGCGTGTCGCCCCAGGACGGGACGAGCCAGGCGAGCTCGTCGCGCATCTGGGTCTCGTAGGTGTCTCGGTCGGGGAAGAAGAACTCGAACTTCAGCAGGTCGCGCAGGTTCTTCGCCTCCTCCCACGCCACCCGGACAGGATCGTCACCGAGATTGGCGTGCGCGTAGAGGATGGCCAGCTCCATGATCGACCGGTTGACGAACCAGTGCACGCCGCTGTTGCGGTAGAACGCCGCGACGAGATGCTGACCCGGCTGGATCGAGTAGACCGGTTCCTCCCCGCCGGCGTAGGTGGTGACCACCCCCGCGTGGGTGAGCGACGAGAGCACGTCCTCGAGCCCACCTTCGACGTCGAGGATGTGGAGCCCGCCCTGCGGGACACCGCGGCGATCGAGATAACGGCGGACAGGTGCGATCACGGCCCGCACCTCCTCGAGCGTCAGCGAGCGGTCGCGCACACCGAGCAGGGCCAGGGTGACCAGGCAGTTCACCGTCACCGGAGTGTTGCAGTTGATGCCGACCGCGACTTCGAAGGCGACCTTCTGCAGCGCCTTGCGGCGCAGCACCCGTATCTCCTCGGAATCCGTCGGCGCCGCGGACGGGTCGGCTGCCGGCGCCGGTGCGGTCAGGTCCGGATCCCCACCGGCGACCAGCAGTTCGCGCATCGACACGGGATCGCCGAACCGCACGTACACGTTCCCGGCCCGCTTGCGCTGATTGCGGGCGTAGCGCACCAGCCATCCCAGGCCTTCGGTTTTCTTCGTCGCGCCGGTCTGTTCGGCGGCGACCGCCGCGACCTCGGCGAGTCCCTCGTAGGTGATCGAGACCGGCACCAGCATCGCGTCCTCGACGCGTCCGCCGCGGATCGCGTTGGCGACGTAGCTGAGCAATCCGTAGCGCGGGGCCCGGAGCTTGCCGGTGCGGGTCCGGCCGCCCTCGAAGTACCACTCGAGGTTGAACCGCTTGCTCAGCAGGAACGCGAAGTACTCCTCGAGCGCGGCCTTGTAGACGTCGTCGTCTGCGAAACTGCGCCGGATGAACACCGTGCCGGTGCGGCGGGCGACGGGACCGATCGGCCAGAAGGTGAGGTTGGCCCCGCCCATGATGTGGTTGCCGGGAAAATCGTTCGCCGCCAGGATGTCGCCCAGCACGAAGGCATCGGCGTAGGACCGGTGCGAGGGGAGGAAGACCAGGGCGTACCGGCGGTTGGACTCGCGCAGTGCGCGCAGACCGGCCTCGTCGGCGTGCACGGTCCATGCCGACGCGTGCAACGGCCGCATCGCCTGCGTGAACAGGTCGGTGACCAATCGTGACTGCACGGCCACGAGTTCGTCGAGGGAACTGCGCGCCCGCGACTCGACCTCGGCGCGCGAGAGGCCGTGCTCGGCGGCGATCTCGTCGAGACGGCGCCGGAAGATCGGCGAGTCCATGATCTGGGCGGCGACGAGCCGCGGGACCTTGTAGCGGTCGCCGATCACCGCTCGCTCCGCGCGTTCGAGCGCGACGACGGCGCGACGGGTCACGTACCGCGCGAGTGCCCCGTCGTCACCGTCACCGCCCTCCGCCCTGAGCGCGTCCCGCAGTTCGGACAGGCGGGCCGGTTTCGCGACGACGATCCGGTAGCGGTCGGCACCCTTGCGCACGAGCCATTTCTGCAGCAGCAGATTCGGATTGCGTGGGTTCGTGAGGGCGAGGACGTCGGCGAACCGGATACGCCGCGCACCGTCGCGCTCTGCCGGGAGCCACACGACCCGCAAGGGCAGGATCAGCGGATCGTCGGTGCGGGTCACGAGCTCCTCGGTGAGCACCCGTGAGTCGAGGTCGAGCGACTCGGGGCGGGTCGGCGTGCGGTACTCGGCGGGAAGCTCGTCCGAGCGCAGCCAATCCTCGATCATCGTTCGTTCGAGAGCCGTCGTGTACGCGAGGACCGCCACCGTGGGTCCGTCGTCCGCCCGCACGGTGTCGTGTCCTCGTACCCGGCTCGGTTGATCGTTTCTCATCTCACCCCGTCCAGAAGTCACCTCGGTGTGAAAGCTACCTGTCGCGGCCGGTTCGTTCGGGCGATCCGGAGGAGAACACACACACTGTGCGGATGCACCGGTGGGCTGTGCGGATGCACCGGTGGGCGCTGTGCAGATGCACCGGGGGAGTGTCTGAACGACAATATGGTGGACGAGAGGACGCGGTGGAGCCGCCGACGACAGGGAGGGCGCAGTGACCACAGGTGCCGGACCGGAGGGTGTCGGCTACGCGGGGGTGAGGGAGACGCATTCGTCGGTGGTCTTCTTCGTCGGCGAGCGCGTGCACAAGCTGAAGAAGCCGCTCGACCTGGGCTTCCTCGACAACCGCACGCGTGAGGCCCGTGAACGGATCTGCCACCGGGAGGTGGAGCTCAACCGGCGTCTCGCACCGGACGTCTATCTGGGCGTCGCGGACGTCCACGGCCCGGACGGACAGTTGTGCGAGCACCTCGTCGAAATGGTGCGGCTGCCCGACGACCGGCGCCTGGCCGCCGCGGTCCGCCGAGGTGAGGACGTGTCGGTGGTGATCGACGAGGTGGCACAGCAGGTCGCCGCACTGCACGCCTCCTCGCCGCACGGTCCCGAGATCGACCGGTGTGCCTCCGCGGATTTCGTCGCCGAGCTGTGGGATCTCAGTCTCGACCATCTCGGCCGGCTGGAGGTAGGGGCGGATCGTGCCGGGGCGTTGACGCGGATCCGGGAGTCCGTGCACCGTTACCTCGCCGGCCGGGCGGTGCTGTTCGACGAACGCATCGCGGCGGGCCGGGCCGTGGACGGACACGGCGACCTGCTCGCCGACGACATCTTCTGTCTCGACGACGGTCCGCGCATCATCGACTGCCTCGAGTTCGACGACGAGTTGCGCTACGGCGACGCAGTACTCGATCTCGCCTTCCTCGCAATGGATCTCGAACGTCTCGGTGCCGAACCCGCAGCACGGCGGTTGCTCGAGCAATATGGTGAGGTCTCGGGCGATCACCCGCCCTCCTCTCTCGTGCACCACTACATCGCCTATCGAGCGTTGGTGCGCGCGAAGGTGACCGCCCTACGCTACGAGCAGGGTGATGCAGCGGCGCGGGAAACGGCGACCGGTTTCGTCGAGTTGCTCGAGGGACATCTCGACCGGGGACGCGTGCGCATGGTGCTCGTCGGTGGTGTCTCCGCGACCGGCAAGACGACACTGTCGCGCACGGTCGGTGCGTATCTCGGAGCGGACGTAGTGCGCAGCGACATCGTCCGCAAGGAGTTGGCGGGTCTGCAACCCACCGACCGCACCGGCGACGGTACGGATGCCGGTCTGTACGCACCGACGCATTCGGAGGCGACCTACCGCGAACTGCTGCGCCGTGCCGAGACCGCTCTGGCCCGGGGACGATCCGTCGTGCTGGACGCGACCTGGTTGTCGTCCGGGCAGCGCGACGCGGCCCGCAAGGTCGCGGACGGTGCTTCCGTGGATGTGATCGAGATCGAGTGCCGTGCAGACAAGGGAATCCTGTTGCAACGGATGGCATCCCGAGCCGAGCGCGGCGACGATGCCTCCGATGCGACCCCTGCCGTGCTCGAACAGCAACTCCGCCGGCGGGATCCGTGGCCGGAGGCAGCGGCGATCGATACGGGTGTCGAGACCGTCGACGCGGCGCGACTGGAGAGCATGCTCGGTCCAGCGCCCTGGTGATCGCGCCCCGAGAACAGTGAACGGGGATCGCTTCGTCGAAGCGATCCCCGTCGAACCGGAACGATCGGTTCTAGACCTTGCGGGCGATGAGCACCGAGCACGGAGCCTTGTGCAGCAGGTTCTGGCTCGTGGATCCGAGCAGGGCGGCGCGGAACTGGCCACGTCCGTGGCTTCCGACTGCGACGAGTTGGGCGTCGTCGAGGTGCGCGAGCAGGACCTTCGAGGCCGGGCCCCGATCGATCACACGCTCGACGGTGACCTCGGGGTGGCGATCACTCCAGCCGGCCAGCGTCTCGGCGAGAACCGCGGTCTCCGAGGTCTCCACGGCATCCCAATCGACCAGCGCGGCCGTGGCGCCGACACCGAGTGCGGCGTCACCGAGCCAGGAGTGCACTGCCCGCAGCGGAACCCCGAGGGCCGACGCGAGATAGAACGCGTGAGTGACTGCGGCAGAGGACAATTCGCTACCGTCCACACCGACGACGATCGGCCGGGAATCGGGCAGCGGAGAATCGGTGTTGCCGCGCCACACGACCACCGGGCAGGGCGCATGGTTCGCGACGCGCAGAACGGTGGAGCCGAGGAGGAAGTTCTCCAGCGCACCCGCGCCGGTGGCGCCCATGACGACCAGGCGTGCGTCCTCGGCGGCCTCGAGCAGCGACTTGGCTGCGGGACCGGGACCGATGAAGCTGCTGATCTCGAGCTCGGGGTGATCTGCGCGGACTCGCTCGGCGGCGTCGGCGAGGAGCTTCTTGCCGTCCTCCTCGAGCTGCTGGATCATCTGCGACTGCACGAGCACTGCGGCCTCGCTGTAGAAGATGCCCTCCGGGGGCATCGAGTGCACGAGGTGGAGGGGTGCTCCGATGCGCGACGCGACGGCACCGGCCCACCGCGCTGCCGCTACAGCCGTTTCGGAGCCGTCGACGCCTGCGACGACTGCCTTGCGGGTGCTCGGTGTGCTCATGGATGTCTCCTTCTCGTTGCGACGCGCGGCTTCCCGCGCGCAGGTCGGACCGAGGCCACGTTACCGCCACGACGCGGCCGTGACCCGGTGTCGACGATCTTCATGATCCCCGATCGGGGAGGCCCCGACCAGAGCCTTCCGGCCTCGATCAGGTCCACAATCGGCGAGCGGCGCGGTATGCCTTCCGCCATCCGCTGTCCAGATGTGCGGCCTGCGCGTCGCCGATCTCGGTCTCGATCCGGAACAGGATCCCGAGCCCGAAACTGGTCTCGGCGGTGTGGCCCTGCTCGGAGAGCATGTCCAGGAGGTGTTCCCGCGCCACGACGGAGTCCTGGAATTCACCGAGCAGATCCTGGAAGTCGTCGAACCGGTCGAGGATCCGCCCGGAACGCTTCGGATGCAGCGGCGCGATCACCTCGATGGCATACCGCATCCGTTTGGCGCCCTTGCGTGCCCGGTGCATCAGCGCGTCGCGCTCCGCCGGGTTCTCGGCGTCGCCGACCCTGTCGACGCGGCGCGAGACCTTTTTCGACAGCGCTGCGACCGCGCGCAACAGTTCCTTCCGTGCCACTTTCGGCCGTGCCCCCGCCGCTTCTGTGGCGGGCGCTATGTCGGTGATCGCCGCGTCGAGGCGGGTGAGCAGCCCGACGTACCGGTCCGAGTCCAGTGTGTCGACTGCTTCGAGGCGGGCGGCCTCCGACCGTGCCGAGAAGTACTCGTCGATACGGGCTCTCGTCGCTTCCCGGTGCGATTCGACCGGGATGTCGGCTACGCGATCCGTGAGCCGTTCCCATTGGACCTCGAGATCACGTGACGGGCTGAGACGTCTTCCGAGCCAACGGAGTTCGTCGACGAGATCGGGATCCACGACGATCTCGTCGGAATAGGTCTGCAGTGCGCTGCGCAGACGCCGCGCGGCCTTGCGCATGCTGTGCACCGCGTCGCGTGCGTCGCGGCGGACGGCGATGTCGGACAACCCCAGGGTGTGCAGTTCGCTCGAGAGATAGTCGCGTACCGGGATCAGGCCCTTCGCGATCGGCGGGCGGGCGGGGAGCAGGTCGCCGAGCACGCGGTGGAGCTTCGACGGGCTCTCCGAACGGGTGATCCCGACGGCCGCGAAGCGTTCCTCGAGTGCTGTGAGGAATCGGCCGATCGTCTCGTCGCCGAGGGTGGAATTCCACTCGACCTCGATCTCCTTCCAGCGGATCTCGGATCCGTCGGCGCTGCGCACGGCGTCGACGTCGTCGACCACCACCTCCGCGACGAAGCCGCCGTCGGACGACCGGAGCCGGTGCCGATGTCGTCGGGTCACGAGCAGAGCGGCCAGGCTCAACGGGGCGCCACGGCGGATGCCGCGCAACAGGGATCCGAGGTCTGCGGGAACGTCCTCGGCCGAGTCGTCGCCGAGGGGGAAGTGCAGTTCGGTGCGGGTGTCGACACCGGAGGGCAGTTTGAGATGCCATCCCGCGTCGTCGCCGCCCTCGCGCCTGCGGAGCGTGATCTTCGAGCGCAGCAGGCACAGGTCGGCGGTGTCGTAGTACTGGGCCGACAATTCGAACCGGTCGACGTCGATCGCATCGACGGACGGCAGTCCCGTCAGGTCCGGAAGCGGCCGGTCGCCGGTGGCGGAGTACTTGCGTTCCGCCTCCTCCGCGACGGTCGCCGACGATGTGCTGGGCATCCATCTGCTCCTCTCGGTGCGCGTTGCCTCCACCTTGCCACGCGGTCCGATATGAGGGGATTCGTCCGACTGTGATCTGCCGATACCGGGCAAAGAGCACTTCGGCCCTGGTCAAGGCCCGGTTTCGGGGCGATCATGGTTCGACGCGGGTCCGGAGGTAGTGATGAAGGTTCTTGTTTCGGTGGCCAGTCGGCACGGTTCGACCGCGGAGATCGCGACTGCGCTGGCCGCGTCGATGCGCCACCACGGCGCGCAGGTCGACGTGAACGCGCCCGAGCACGTCGACGAGGTCGACGCGTACGACGTCGTGGTGCTCGGCAGCGCCGTCTACCGCAGTCGCTGGCTGCGCAGCGCGCGGGAGTTCTCCGACCGGCACGCGGCCGAACTGCGCGAACGCGACGTCTACCTGTTCTCGTCAGGTCCCGTCGCCTCGGGCGGGAGGTCGGTGAACACGTGCTACGACGCGTGCGCCGTCGCCGAACGCATCGAGGCCGTCGAACATCGCACCTTCCCGGGGAAGCTGGATCCGGCGGTGCTCGGCACCGGCGAACGGATGGTCGTCAGGATGGTCGGCGCCCCTTCCGGTGACTTCCGGGACTGGGACGCGATCGGTGCCTGGGGTGCGCGCATCGTGGCGCGCACGACCGCGCGGGAGCGCGACCTCGACGGCATCGGTTCGGCTCCCGCGCGACGTGGGGCGCGCCGCTAGGCGGATATTCCACCCGGGTGATCGGCCCGAGTCCCGAGCCGGGCGATCAGCCCGAGCTGCCCTGGTAGTGCGTGCTCAGTTCGGCTGCGCGGTCCCAGATCGACCAGTCGACCGGGCGTTCCTCCAATTGGGCCTCGACCACCTCGAACCCGGCGTGCCAGGCGGCGCCGTGTGCGAGGGCGTCCTCCTCGTCGTCGGTGGTGTGGGTGAGGGTGAGCCAGCACCCGCCGGAGCCGTCCGGAGTGAGTTCCCAGTGCAGAACGTCGGTGTCCCAGAGGTATTCCAGGATCCGTGCGGGCCGCACCGTGAGGACACTGCCCATGCTGGTGTGCCCTTCGGGCAGGCCGAAACGGCGGGTCTGTTCCTGCGTCGAGCGGAATTCGAGTGTGGCGCCGGGTGTGAGCGCGAACTCGACGTCGGCAGGGAACCAGGCGCGGAGATGTTGCGGATCGGTCAGGACCCGCCACACCTTCTCCGGCGGGTGGGGGAACGAGCGTTCGAACCGCAGGGCCACCCGCCCGTCATAGGTACGCGAGATGCTGCCGATTTCCATGGAAACCTCCAAGACGAGAACTCGCCGGTCAGCGGGGTCCTGGTGTGCTGTTACTCCATGCTGCCAGGTTTCGTCGGCTTACGAAGCGGGTCGGCCGACCTGTGATCGGATCGTGGAACGACAAGGATCTGGCCAGAAGCTGCAGCGGATTCGAATAATCCTGTGGCTCGAGCTCGTACACCTCCGGATAGAGGTTGTCGCCGAGAATGGGGATTCCGAGCGAGTTCATGTGTACCCGGAGTTGATGCGTCCGGCCGGTCTCGGGACGCAGACGGTAACGCGCACGGTCGTCGGCCGTGTCCACCAATTCGATCGAGGTCACGGCGTTGACGGGACCGTCGACCTCGCGGGCCTGCAGCACGCCGCGCTCCTTGACGATACGGCTGCGGACCTCGCGAGGGAAGTCGAGGCGCGGCGCGGCCGGGGCGATCGCCTCGTACTCCTTCTCGACGAGACGCCGGTCGAACAGCATCTGGTACGCGCGTCGCGCCTCGCGCCGGACGGTGAACACCAGGACGCCCGCCGTGAGCCGATCGAGCCGATGAACGGGGGACAGTTCGGGCAGGTCCAGATCCTTGCGCAACCGGACCACGGCGGTCTCCGTCACCCAGGAACCACGCGGGGTGGTCGCCAGGAAGTGCGGCTTGTCCACGACGAGTAGGTTCTCGTCACGGTGGAGGACGTCGATCTCGAAGGGGACGCGCGGTTCGGCGGGCGGGTCACGGTAGAGATACACGAATTCGCGTGGGACGTACGGGGTCGAAAATGTGACCGCTGTGCCGTCCTGTACGACCACTTCGCTGGATTCGATCTTCTCCGCGATGCGCGCCGCATCGTTCGGGAAGCGTGTGAGCAGGAACTCCGCTATGGTCTCCCAGCTGGGATTTTCCGGCAGTCGCAGGCGGGTGGGGTTCAGGCCGTCGCGAACGGGGAGGGGAGCTTCGGGCACGGGTCGGAGGTTAGCGGTGCGCCCGGAATGCGAGCGCCGAAGGCCCGACGATAACGCTGCCGGACTTTCCACGATAACGATTGTGTGCAAGCCTGCTTAAGGTTTCTGCACCGTCGATACCCTGGGACGGAAGTGAAGAATGTTACTGGAGTGCAAGGGGAGCATGTTGTGACGATGTCGGCGAAAACCGGAACACGTCGGCGGGGGGGACGCGCTCTCGTGCGGCTGCTGGTGGCGGCACTGGTCCTTCCGCTGGCGCTCGCGTTCAGTGGGCTCGGCGCCGGCACGGCTGCGGCCGATCCGTACGATCGCTTCCACGAGGACATGGTCGCCGCCCCGGGTGGGGTCGGGGCGATCAAGGTACGCATCTGGCGGGCGAACAACGGCAGCAACAAGGCCGTCTATCTGCTCGACGGTCTGCGCGCCACCGACGATGTGAGCGGCTGGGAACACGAGACAAACGCGGCGTGGCTCGCCGATCACGGCGTCAACGTGATCATGCCGGTGGGCGGACAGTCGAGCTTCTACGCCGACTGGTACGCGCCGAGCAATTTCAACGGCCAGCCCTACACCTACAAGTGGGAGTCCTTCCTCACCCAGAACCTCCCCGACCATCTCGCGAACGTCTACGGCATCGACCGCAACAACAACGCGGTGGTCGGCCTGTCGATGGGCGGTAACGCGGCGCTGATCCTGGCCGCCTACCACCGCGACCAGTTCAAGTTCGCCGGCTCCCTCTCGGGTTACCTCAACCTCTCGGCCCCCGGTATGCGCGAGGCCATCCGTCTCGCCATGCTCGACGCCGGCGGATACAACGCCGACGCGATGTGGGGACCGCCCTGGGACTCGGCGTGGCTGCGTCACGACCCGTTCGTCGCGGCGCCGCAGATGCGCGGACTGCCGATGTGGGTCTCCGCGGCGAGCGGTCTGCCCGGCCAGTACGACCGGCCGAACTCGCTCGTGGGCAGCTTCAACACGACCAACGCCATGGGTCTCGAAGCGCTCGCCCGCACGCAGAACCGCGCCTTCCAGGTGCGCCTGCTGACCCTGGGTATCGATACCGCACACTTCTCGTTCCCGATCGTCGGTACCCATTCGTGGGGTTACTGGCAGGACGAGCTGTGGGCGATGCTCCCGATGCTCAAGTCCTCGATTGGCGCCTGACGCCACCACATCGCTGGTCGGCCGCACCGTCGTCGTGACGGGGGCCACCAGCGGTGTGGGCGAAGCGACGGCCCGCGCCCTCGGGGCTGCCGGCGCCACCGTCGTCCTCGCCGGTCGCAACGTCGACCGGGGCAAGCGCATCGCCGACGAGATCGGCCCCCGGGCCGAGATGATGTCGCTCGATCTCGCCGACCTCTCGGCGATCCGTGCCTTCGCGGACGCCTTCGCCGATCGCCGGATCGATGTCCTGGTCAACAACGCCGGGGTCATGGCGGTGCCGCTGGGTCGCACCGCCGACGGGTTCGAGATGCAGATCGGAACGAACCATCTCGGACACTTCGCCCTGACCGGACTGCTGTTGCCGCGTATCACCGGCCGCATCGTCACGGTGTCGAGCGCCGCCCACCTGATAGGCCGGATCGATCTCGACGACCTCAACTGGGAGCGCCGCCCGTACAACCGCGCCGCGGGGTACGCACAGTCGAAGCTCGCGAACCTGTTGTTCGCGCTCGAGCTCGAACGACGCCTCGCCGCCGCCCGCTCACCGCTGCGCGCCGTCGCGGCCCATCCGGGCTACGCGGCCACCGAGGTGGGCAGCCACACGGGGACGTGGTTCGACCGGTTGTTCGGTTTCGGCAAGACGATCCTGCAGCGCACCCCGGATCAGGGCGCCGAATCGGTCGTGCTCGCCGCTTCCGATCCCGGCATCGCGGGCGGCTACATCGGTCCGCGTCTCCTGCTCTACGGAGCGCCCGGTGTCGCCACCGTGGGGCGTCGGGCCCGCGACCGCGAGACCGCGACGCGGCTGTGGGAATTGTCGGAGAAGCTCACCGGAGTGCACTTCGAGATCGGCTGATAGCGTCGTCGCCCGCACCCCGTGACCGCCCGCCCGACGGGCGCCCCGCGGTCACGGGGTGCGGCGCATCGGCACGTGGTCGATCCCCGCCTCGAGGTAGTTCGCTCCGGTGCGCACGAACCCGAATCGCGCGTACCAGTGCTCCAGGTACGCCTGCGCCGAGATGCCGACCACCCCCGGGCAGGTCCCGAGCGCCGCCTCGATCAACTCCGCGGCGAGACCGCGCCCGCGTGCGTGCCGGGCGGTGGCGACACGGCCGATGTGGGCGACGTCCCCGTCGTCGTGGAGCACGCGCAGCGTCGCGAGGACCTCGTCACCCTCCCGCGTCCAGAACAGTTCGGTGGTCGGGTCGAGATCGCGGCCGTCGAGTTCCGGTTCGCTGGTGATGCCCTGCTCGAAGACGAACACATCGGTCCGCAGAGCGACGATCCGATACAGACTCTCGGGGTCGGTCTTCCTCAACGGGGCATGGTGGATGGACAGCACGTCCCGATCGTAGGGGGCGGGCTTCACCCGGCTGTGACGGTGGGGCGGGGCTTCACCCGCCCGTCGTGAACCCGTCGAGCAGTCCCGCATAGCGCTTCGGCGGGGGCGTCGCGAACTCTCCTCGCTTGCCGGTCGCCAGGCCCATCGTGACCAGCGACGGCACGGTCAGCGTCGCGGCCGCGACACCATCGACCACCGGCACCCCGATCTCCGCGGAGATGTGGGCGCACAGGTCGGCCATCCCGGCGCAGCTGAGCACAATGGTGTCGGAACCGTCCTCGCTCAGGGCGTCGAGGCACGCCTCGGTGACGATCCTGCGTGCGTCGGGATCGCTGTCGAGGGCCAGCACCGGCAGGTCGCACCCGTGCACGCCCCGGCACGCGTCGCGCATACCGTAGCGGTGCGCGAGGTCCCACGCGCGTCCGGTCGTGCGGGCCAGCGTCGTGACGACGGAGAAGCCGCGCCCCAGGACCGCGGCGGCGCGCATGGCGGCCTCGGCGATGCCGACGACGGGCCCACCGGCGAGCTCGCGCGCCGCGTCCAGTCCGGGATCGCCGAAGCACGCGATGACATAGCCGTCGACGCTGTCGCGTTCGCCCTTCTCGATCTCGGTGAGGATGCCCGGCACGGCGAGCGCCTCGTCGTAGTGGCTCTCGATCGAGGGTGGGCCCATCGTGGCGGTCATCGACCACGTGGTGTTCGGGTTGACGACCTCGATGAACATGGAGGATCAGACTGCTTCCTGTGCGACCCGGTCGGGGAGACGGACTGCGAGGCGGGTGCGGGTCGCGAGCAGGTGGTAGACGACGAAACCGAGACCGCAGCCGATGAACCAGCTGTACTGGGCGGCGGTTCCCATGCCGGGCGCATCGTTGAACAGCACAGGGATCATCGCTACCACGGCGCCGACGACGGTCGCGATCACCGCGGCCGGGTTGTAGCCCTTGCGGTAGAAGTACGCGCCCTTCTCCGACATCGTGAACAGGTCGTCGACGATCACCTTCTGCTTGCGCACGAGGTAGTAGTCGGCGATGAGGATGCCGAACAGCGGACCGATGAACGCGCCCAGGGTTTCCAGGGTGTAGTGGATGACCTCGGGGTTGTCGTACAGATTCCACGGGGTGATCAGTTCGCCGTAGACGGGCAGCGTGAGCGACGCGGTGATCACCACGAGCAGCGAGAAGACCAGGAAGTTCACCGGCAGACCGAGGAAGTTGCCCTTCTTGACGGCGGCGTAGGACATCCCGTACCGGGAGAAGTCGCCGAAGTTGAGCATCGGGCCGGAGAAGTACGAGACCACCAAGGCGATCGCGCCGAGCATGACCGGCACCGACGCCCATCCGGTGTGCGTGACCTCACCGAGGGTCAGATCGATTGCGCTCCAACCGGCCTGGGAGATCAGATAACCGCACAGCAGGAGCATCACGACGTAGGCGGCCGGCCCGCAGAAGTCGATGAACCGCCGGATCGACTCCATGCCGCGCCAGAACACGCAGGCCTGCAGCACCCAGAGCGTCAGGAAGCTGGCCCATCCGAGTGCGGACAGGCCGGCGAACCCGTAGTCCTCGACCACCGCATAGGGTGCGAGCGAGGGGAACAGCTTGATCAGCACCACGTCGAGTGCCGCCGAGGCGAGGAAGGTCTGGATCCCGTACCACGCCACCGCGATCAGACCGCGGATGATCGCGGGGATGTTCGCGCCGAGGACGCCGAAGACGCTGCGGCAGATCACCGGATAGGGCGCACCCGTGACCTGGCTGGGCTAGTGCGTTCCGGCGGTCTCGGGGCCGACACCTTGGCGACGAGATTGCAGAAGAAGTAGACGATCGTGATGCCCACGAGCAGGGCCACGAGGAC
Organism: Rhodococcus sp. 852002-51564_SCH6189132-a; assembly: GCF_001665495.1. NCBI lineage: Bacteria > Bacillati > Actinomycetota > Actinomycetes > Mycobacteriales > Nocardiaceae > Rhodococcus > Rhodococcus sp. 852002-51564_SCH6189132-a. The sequence goes on along the minus strand of NZ_LZMJ01000070.1, from coordinate 117,997 downwards.
CTGCCAGCTGGCCAGACCGAGAGCGAACAGGCTTCCGGCGGTGACGTACCCGCCCACGCTGTGGACGTCGGACATCCAGAACGCGAAGATGTTGTACGAACCCCACCGCTGGTTCTTCAGCGGGGCGAGGTCGTCGTTGGTCAACCGCGGGTCGTATCCGGTCGCGGGCGGCGGGGCTGCGGCGGGGACGTTGCCGGCGCTCGGTGTCAGCACTTCGGTCATGCCTGCTCCTGTGCGAGGGGGAGCCGCCCGTGTCCCGGTGCGAGCCCGGTGGGCGGAGTCGAATCGATCGACGGAACATCAACGGCGGTGGTGAATTCCGATGTGCAGACCGTAACGGAGCGATATTGCCGGAGAGTTACCCGGCTCTCGCGGTGATAGCCACGCGAGTCGCCTTCCTGCACAGCGCATTCGAGAAGACGGTGCGACTCTTCGACGCGCCGGTCGTCCTCCTCGGTGGCTTTGCGCACGGCCGCCGTGAGCGACGCCGATGCGAGAGTCTCACGGACTGAATACATCTCGCGCAGCTCCGCGATCGTCAGCTGGGCGACGATGTATCCATGGTTCTGCCGGTGGGTCACGAGACCTTCGCCGATGAGGGTCTCGAGTGCTTCCCGGACCGGGATGCGACTCACCCCGAACAGCTCCGCGACCTCCCCGACGGGGATCGGTGTGCCCGGGGGTGCGGCTCCGGAGAGGAAGGCGCGGCGCAACTCTTCGAGGATCACGTCCTGCGGGCGGCCCGGTACGTCGACGCGGAGCTCGTCCAGCAACGCGGATCTACGGCGTGGTGCCACGACCGGGTCCTCCTTCGTCACCGGAATGCGAGTGCTCGACTCCGCGAAGGTAGTCCCGTCGTGCTACGTCCTCGTCTCCGCCGTGTGACCGGGATGCCCACCTCATACCCCGCCGCGCGGAGGGAAGGTCGGCAGCGTCGGCATCGGCCGCGGTGAGGTGGGCGTACCCGTGGTGGGGCGAGGCGTCCCGGTGTTCGGCGTGTCGCTCTCCTCGGTGTCCCGGCGCGGGCGGTCCTCGTCCGGCTCGGTCCCGCGACCCGGCCCGCCGCGCCTGGTGAAGCCACCGACGGTCGATGTCGCCGTGGTGGCGGAAGCGGCGGTGGATTCCGCAGCGGGCTCGGCGGTCGCTGCCGAGGTGGGGGTCACCACCGGTGCCTCGAACTCGGGTTCCCCCGTCGTCGTCTCCGCGGGCTCGGTGGTCGTGGTCTCGGTTGTCGCTGCGGTCGTGCTCGTCGCCACCGGCGACCCGATGTCGAGCGTCGGCTCGGCCGCAGGACGCAGGACCTGCCGCTCGACGGGCTCGGCCTGCGGGAACACGAACAACGCACCGACGCCCAGCACCGCGAACACCGCCACCGACGCCGCGATGACGGGAACGGTGCGCTTCGCCCGACTATCGCGACGGGGGAAGCCCTCCCGGTCCAGCGGTTCGAGCCGGCGCCCGAGATCGAGCAGTTCCGCCTCCGAGGGCTGCACCGTGAGCAGCCGTCCACGCAGGTGCGCGGGCAGAGGGGTGAAGGGGAGAAGCGAGAACGTTCCGAGCGCATTCGGCACGCGGGGCACCGCACGGTCGACGAAGTCCTGCGCATGGGCGAGGACATGTCCCTCGCCGGCGGAACCGAGCAACGCCTCGATCTCGTGGAACGAGAAGTGATGCCGGACCGTCAGGTCGACGACCTCGCGCGCGGTGCCGTCGAGCAGGTGGACCGCCTCACGGACGTCGAGCACGTCGGAAGCGGCCTGATAGGCGGGGTCGGCCGCGGGGAGATATTCGAGGGCGGAGCCGGTGCGCTCGAGCACGCGGATGCATTCGGCACGGACCACGGCGTAGAGCCAGGCCCGCAGGAGACTCTCGTCGCGCAGCGACCGGATCCGCGCGGTCGCCGTCCAGACCGCGTCGTACACCACGTCCGAGGCCGATGACACGGCGACGAAGCCGCACGCGTACGCGTACAGGCCGGGGGCGAAACGGTCGAAGACCGCTGCCGTGGCGTCCGGCTCCCCGTTCCGCAACGCTGCGGCGAGTTCGCGGTCCGGACGTCCGGGGTGGTGCCCCATCGATGGAACCTCCCTGTCGTGCATGCGCCCCCGCGCGCCTGCGGTCGTGAGTTCCGGGGAAGTCTACGAGCAGGTGCGCCCCACGGCGAGGATGCGATCCATCGGGACCGTCGACGCCGGAAACGGGAGTGTCGCCACGCGGCGCGCGTCCGTAGGGTGGCGGGCATGGGGTGGACCACGAACGATATTCCGGATCTGTCGGGACGCACGATGATCGTGACGGGGGCCAACAGCGGACTCGGTGCAGAGACCGCCCGGGCGCTGGCGCACGCCGGTGCCGAGGTGGTGCTCGCGTGCCGCGATGTCGCCAAGGGTGAGTCGGTCGCGGCCGATCTCGGCGACCGCGCCACCGTGCGCCGTCTGGACCTGGCGGATCTCTCGTCGATCCGTGCGTTCGCCGACGAGGTGCGTGCCGAGCACGAGCGTATCGACGTCCTGGTCAACAACGCCGGCGTCATGGCGGTACCGCTGCGGCGGACGGCCGACGGTTTCGAGATGCAGATCGGTACCAATCACTTCGGCCACTTCGCGCTCACCGGGTTGCTGCTCGACCGCATCACCGACCGGGTGGTGACGGTCAGCAGCACGATGCACCGCATCGGCAGCATCGATCTCGACGACATCGATTGGGAACGTCGCCGCTACGAGCGGTGGCTCGCCTACGGGCAGTCGAAGCTCGCGAACCTGTTGTTCGCGTACGAACTGCAGCGACGCCTGACCGCAGCCGGATCGAGCGTGAGTTCGCTTGCCGCGCATCCGGGTTATTCGTCGACGAATCTGCAGTACCGCAGCGAGTCCTGGCACGGGAAGATCGTCGAACTCGTCACCCCGATCATCGGGCAGTCCCCGCAGCAGGGTGCGCTCCCGACGCTCTACGCGGCGACCTCACCGAATGCGGAGCCGGGTGGCTACTACGGGCCGGATTCCTTCTTCGAGATGCGCGGCCGGCCGAAGCGGGTGCAGTCTACCTCGCGGTCACGCGACGAGATCCTGGCGCGGAGGTTGTGGGAACTGTCGGAGCGGGTGTGCTCCGTCGAGTACTCGATGCCCTAGATCTTTCGATATCGTAGATCCTGCAGTTCTCAGGTCAGGGTGAACGAGACCGGCGGCAGATCGTCGCGTCGGCACAGTCCGGTCTGATCCACGAGGTCGAGGGTGCGCAGATAACGCCGGACCAGATCGCCTGCCGAGAGCCCCGCATCCGATGCGGTGCGCAGGGCGGCGGCGAGTCCGTCCCCGCGTGCCCAGCGGTGGATCGCGGCGACGGCGATGGGATCCGGATCCGGCCCCACTTCCAGGCCGAGACGCTCTTCGCGTCCGGCGAGTTCGCTCCACAGCCGTGAGGTGGCGCGCAGCGCCTCGTCGATCGCCGGGGTGGTGCGTCCCGGGACTCCGACGGTGCGGCGCCGGGTCTCGCCCAGAGCGCTCGAGGCGACGGCGGCGAGTTCGGCCGGTGTCAGCCCCGACCACGCGCCCGTCCGCACGCATTCGGCGACGAGAAGGTCGTTCGCGCAGTAGATCCGGCCCAGACGACGACCGTCGTCGGTGACGTAGGCCGACCCGCCCATCGGGTCGCGGAGCAGATAACCCCGCTCCTCGAGCAGATCCAGTGTGCGATCGAAGGTCTCGACGAGGCGTCCGGTGACCGTGTCGATCTGCGACCGCATCCGTTCGGTGTCGCCGTGCACCGCGGCGCGTCGCGCAGAGAGGGCGAGGAGGCGCTCCCTATCGCCGCGTCGATGTGCAGGATGCGACCGCACCGCCCGTGCCAGCGACGTCACCAGCTCGGCCGAACCGGAGCGTCGTGCCTCGGCGAGCCGGTCGCACAGGTGCCGGTACTCGGTGAAGCCCTCGGCGTCCCCGAGTTCGGTGTCGAGATCACGCAGCGCCGTCGTGTTCGCGCGGACGGCGTCGGTGAGCGCCGCGACGGATCGTTCGGCCTGGAACTGGGCGAACGAGCGTCGCAGGAACTCGCGGGAGCCGGGGATGCCGCGACCGGCGACCAGGTTGACCGCGGTGTTGTAGCCGACGCGCAGCGAACTGTGGAGCGGGTACGAGCGTGCGCCGGCGAGGCCGGCGACGGTCGCGGGGGCGGCCTCGGGACTCCACAGCACGACGGCGTGGCCTTCGACATCGATGCCGCGCCGACCGGCGCGACCGGTGAGCTGGGTGTACTCGCCGGGGGAGAGGCGCACCGGTCCGTCGGCGGTGGGTTTGACGAGGCGTTCGAGGACGACGGTGCGCGCCGGCATGTTCACCCCCACGGCGAGGGTCTCAGTGGCGAACACGACCCGCACGAGACCGCGGGCGAACAACTCCTCGACGGTGTGACGGAAGGCCGGGATCAGACCGGCGTGGTGCGCGGCGAAACCGCGTTCGAGTCCTTCGAGCCACTCGGCGTGACCGACGGCGTCGAGATCTGCGGGCGGCAGCGCTGCGGTGTGCCGGTCGGCGACCGCGCGGATCTCGGCGACGTCGGCCGCCTCGGTGAGCCGAACCGACGATTCGAGGCATTCGGCGACGGCGCCGTCGCACCCGTTGCGGCTGAACCGGAACCAGATGGCCGGCAACAGTTGTTCGGCCTCGAGCCGGGCGACGACCTCGGGCAGGTCGGCACCGGCCGGTCCGGGTGCTCCGCGCGCACGTCGCCGTCGTCGTCCACGGCCGGTCGCGGGGCCGGGCGCGGCCTCGACGAGCTGACGGTGGGCGATGTACCGCTCGAGGGTCTCGTCGACGGTGCCGGACGGGGACAACAGGTCGAACAGCCGCCCGCCGGCGAGCATGTGCTGGGTGAGCGGGACGGGCCGGGTCTCCTCGACGACGACCGCGAGGTCGCCACGGACGCCGCGCAGCCAGCCGCCGAACTCCTCGGCGTTGCTCACCGTGGCCGACAGGCTGGTCAGCCGCACGTCATCGGGAAGGGAGAGGATCGCTTCCTCCCACACCGCACCGCGCTCGCGGTCGGCGAGATAGTGCACCTCGTCCATGACGACGTGGGTGAGTCCGTGCAGGAGCGGGGAGCCGCCGTGCAGCATGCTGCGCAGCACTTCGGTGGTCATGACGACCACGGGCGCGTGCGGGTCCAGCGAGATGTCGCCGGTGAGCAGACCGACGCGGTCGTCGCCGAAGCGACGCGACAGGTCGAAGTACTTCTGGTTGCTCAGCGCCTTGATGGGGGTGGTGTAGAAGCAGCGTCCGCCCGCTGCGAGCGCGAGACGGGCGGCGAATTCACCGACGACGGTCTTGCCCGCCCCGGTGGGGGCGCACACCAGGACGTCGCGGTCGTCCTCGAGGGCTCGGCAGGCCTCGACCTGGAAGTCGTCGAGGGGGAAATCGAGTTCGGTCGCGAACAGCGCGAGCTGCGACCGGTCCTGCGTGCGCACGTGTCCACGCTACGGGTCGGCGCGGACATGTGCGCAGCGCAGGGCGACTCAGTCCTCCGTCACCTTCGAGGGTGACTCAGTCCTCCGTCACCTCGAGGGTGACTCAGTCCTCCGTCACCTCGAGGGTGACGTCGATGTTGCCGCGGGTCGCGTTGGAGTACGGGCACACCTGATGGGCCTTCTCGGTGAGCTCGAGCGCCTGCTCGCGGGGGAGGTTCGGAAGAGTCACCTCGAGGGTGACGGCGAGACCGAATCCGCCGCCGTCGGTCGGGCCGATGCCGACGCGGGCGCCGACCGCGGAGTCGCTGACGTCCGCCTTCTCCTGTCGGGCGATCATCTGCAGTGCCGAGTGGAAGCACGCGGCGTATCCGGCGGCGAAGAGTTGTTCGGGGTTGGTGCCCTTGCCGCTGCCGCCCATCTCGGTGGGGATGGACAGGTCGAGGTCGAGCTTGCCGTCGCTGGTGCGGGCGTGGCCGTCGCGGCCTGCTCCGGTGGCGAGTGCTTCGGCGGTGTAGATGATGTTCACGATGTCCTGCCTTTCTTCGAGAGTGCGCCGGATGCTTCCTGCAACGCGGCGGTCAGGCGGTGGAGCGTCTCGCGCAGCGCGACCAGTTCGTCGACGTCGAACCGGCTGTCCCGCGTCACGCAGCCGGGGATGTCCGTGGCCTCTGTCCGGAGTGCATCTCCCGATTCGGTGAGGTGGACGACGACACGACGTTCGTCGGTCTGCTGCCGGCGTCGTTCGACGTATCCGGCGGCCTCGAGCCGTTTGAGCAGGGGGGAGAGTGTGCCTGTGTCGAGATCGAGCGAGTCGCACAGATCCTGCACGCCTCGCGCATCGCGTTCCCACAGCGCCAGGAGCACCAGGTACTGCGGGTAGGTGATGCCCAGCCGATCGAGATGTGGCCGATATGCGGCCGTGATGGTGCGGGAGGCGCGGTAGAGCGCGAAGCACACCTGCTGGTCGAGTTCGAGTGGAGACGGCACGGGAATGAATGTAGCGCCCCGTTTTGTTGTGCACAACATTAATGGCCACAACTCGATAGGTGTTCCGGATCACTTCCATGTGGGAATTGAGAGCGCTCTGGGCACGTTAGTTGAGTGAGAATGGCTCAAGTTCGACAGAAAGGCTTCGGAATGCCGGCATTCTTCGGGCCTGGTGGCCCCGGCCGAATGGACATCACACGTTTCATGAGCCGCGGTACCCAGGACCTCCTCGCCCACGCAGCGCGCTACGCCACCGACCGTGGTGACGCGGAACTCGACGTGCTGCACCTCCTCCGCGCGATGGCGGAGCAGGATCCGTCCCGCACGGTCATGACGCGCGCCGGAGCCGACCCCGCCGACGTCGCTGCCGCCGTCGACCAGCGGCTGCCGCAGAGCCGCCCCGGTGAGGCCGTCTCCGCACCCGCACTGACCGGTGCCGTGAAGACCGCACTCCTCGAAGCGCACCAGCTCTCGCGTGCGCTCGGCTCCACCTACATCGACCCCGAGCACCTGTTCTTCACGCTCGCGGCCGACCAGACCCGCGCTCCCGGACGCCTGCTGGCGTCCCTGGGCGTGACCCCGCAGGCGTTGCAGACCGCACTGCAGCCCACCCCCGCAGCTCCCGCCGCGGAGGAGACCCCGACGCCGACGCTCGACAAATTCGGCGTCGACCTCACCGAGCGGGCGCGCGGCGGCGGCATCGACCCCGTCATCGGCCGTACCGACGAGATCGAGCAGACGATCGAGATCCTCGCGCGACGCACCAAGAACAACCCGGTGCTCGTCGGTGAGGCCGGCGTCGGCAAGACCGCCATCGTCGAAGGACTCGCCCAGCGCATCGTCGACGGGGACGTCCCGGACATCCTGCAGGACAAGCGGATCGTCCAGCTCGACCTGACGGCGATGGTCGCCGGAACCCGATACCGGGGCGACTTCGAGGAACGTCTCACCACAGCGCTCGACGAGATCACCGCCCAGCAGGGCAAGCTCATCGTCTTCATCGACGAGATCCACACCGTCGTCGGCGCAGGCGCCGGCAACGAGGGCGCGATGGACGCGGCGAACATCCTCAAGCCGAAGCTCGCCCGCGGTGAACTGCATGTCGTCGGTGCGACCACCCTCGACGAGTACCGCAAGCACATCGAGAAGGATCCGGCGCTCGAACGCCGTTTCCAGCCCGTCACGGTCGACGAGCCAGCACGCGACGACGCCGTCGCGATCCTGAAGGGTCTCGCCGATCGGTACGCCGAGTTCCACAAGGTCCGGTACACCGACGAAGCGCTCGAAGCGGCCGTCGACCTGTCGATGCGGTACCTGCCCGACCGGCACCTGCCGGACAAGGCGATCGACCTCGTCGACCAGGCCGGTGCACGACTGCGCCTGCGGGTGCCGCGCACCGACGTGACCGAACTGCGTTCGAGGCTGGACGAACTCGAAGCGGAGAAGGATCGCGCCGTCGAGGCCGAACAGTACGAGGATGCCTCGCGCATCCGCGACGAGATCCTTCGCGTCCAGGCTCGGATCGACGGTGGCGACAGCGAGGGCAACGGAGAGGGAACTCCGACCGTCGACCCGGAGCTGATCGCCGAGATCGTCTCGCGGGCCACCGGAGTCCCCGCATCGCGGATGACCCGCGCCGAGAAGGAGAGGCTGCGCACTCTCGAGGACGAGCTGCACAAGCGCGTCGTCGGACAGGACGAAGCCGTCCACGCCGTGGCACGTGCCGTGCGGCGCAGCCGCTCCGGCATGAGCGACCCGCGTCGTCCGGTGGGCAGCTTCCTGTTCCTCGGTCCCACCGGCGTCGGCAAGACCGAGCTCGCGAAGGCCCTCGCCGAGGTGCTCTTCGGTGACGAGCGCACCATGCTGCGCATCGATATGAGCGAGTTCGGCGAACGCCACACCGTGAGCCGTCTCGTCGGCGCCCCTCCCGGTTACGTCGGTTACGGCGAGGCCGGACAGCTCACCGAACAGGTGCGTCGCCACCCCTACTCGGTGGTGCTGCTCGACGAGATCGAGAAGGCGCACCCGGACGTGTTCAACACACTGCTGCAGGTCCTCGACGACGGTCGCCTCACTGACGGTGAGGGACGCACGGTGGACTTCACCAATACCGTCGTCATCATGACCAGCAACCTCGGTTCGGACATCATCTCGAGCCGCGGAGGCGCGCTCGGCTTCACCACCGGTGACGCCGAGGCGGCCGAGAAGCCGCTGCGTGACCGGGTCATGGGACGGCTGCGCGAATCGATGCGGCCGGAGTTCCTCAACCGCATCGACGAGATCGTGATGTTCCGCAAGCTCGACGACGACCAGCTGCACCGGATCACCGAGCTGCTGCTCGACGACAGCCGGAAGCGGCTGCAGAGCAGGGGGATCGACCTCGAGTTCACCGCCGACGCGGTGGCGTGGATCGCCCGCAACGGTCACCAGCCCGAGTTCGGTGCCCGTCCGTTGCGCCGCTCGATCTCCCGGGTGGTCGACGACCGCATCGCCGACATGCTGCTCGACGACGCGCTCGCCGAGGGCAACCGGGTCACGGCGGACGTCGTGGAAGACGAACTGCTGCTCCAGGTGAGCTGACCCGCACGACGAGGAAGGGGAGAGATGCCACGGCATCTCTCCCCTTCCCGCGTTCGGGGGGGTGGTCAGCGGGCGGTGAGACGACGGATCGCCTCGAGCGGCAGATGAAGCCACGAGGGACGGTGCCGAGCCTCGTAGACCACCTCGTAGACCGCCTTGTCGAGCTCGTAACCACGCAGCAGGACGTCGGAGCCCCGTGGATCCGTGCCCGAGGCAGCTGCGTAGCCGTCGCAGAAGGCGGCACAGTTGCGTTCGGCCCACTCCCGGGCCCGGAACTCCCGCTGCGACTCCACCGCCGTGCCTTGTTCGGATTCACGGATCGAATGATGCGCGGCGTAGTCGAACGACCGCAGCATTCCCGCCACGTCCCGGAACGGACTGTCGGGCTTGCGGCGCTCCTCGAGCGACTTCGCGGGTTCGCCCTCGAAGTCGATGAGCAACCAGCGCTCGGGGGTACGCAGCACCTGCCCGAGATGCAGGTCGCCGTGGATGCGGTGCACCGGAACCTGACCCAGCGCCGCAACCTCATCGAACCGGGCCCGGACCGCGTCGGTGAGTTCGGCGAGCTCGGGGACCTCGGCCGCCGCACCCTCGAGCCGGCGGATCATGCCCTCGGCCAGTTCGGCGGCGGCGCGCTCGTCGGTGCCGAGCGCGGAGCCGAGATGGGCGTGCACATCCGCCACGGCCGCACCGATGCGATGGGATTCCCCGGCGAAGTCGGTGCCCACCTCGTCGGCGCGCAGGTCTCCTTCCAGGAGCAGGTCCCGGACACTGCCGAGTGCCATCGACCAGCCGTCGGCCGAGTTCGCCGCGAAGTCCTGCACCATCGCCAGCGTGGTGCGGACCCCGTCGACCTCCGCTTCGATCCATGCCCGGATCGGGGCGATCGACCGACATCCGTCCTCGCCGAGCGCGAGCGGCAGTTCGACGTCCGGATTGATGCCGAGCGTGAGCCGACGAAACATCTTGAGCAGCAACTTCTCTCCGAGGACCACGGAGGTGTTGGACTGCTCCGCGCTCAGCGCACGCCCACGCAGGCCCGGTTCGATGACCGCACCCGGCACGGTGTGGAGGTCCACCGGGCCGGCGGGGGTGCCGCTCGCCAGATTGCGCGAATACCGGTCGAGGATCTCCTGATCGCGGAGGCCGTCGTAGACGTGCAGGCCGTGGTCGTGGGAGTCGTCGGGGCCGACCACGCTCCACGACTGCAGTTCCTCGGGGAGATGGGAACGGAAACCGAGGGGCACTTGATAGATCTGGTCCGCGGTCGAGTCGAACGAGACCTTCACGATCAGATGGTCGGCCCCGAAACCGGACTCCTCCACGAGCGGATGACGCAGGACGACACCGATCCCGGTGATGGTGTGGCCCTTGGCCGCGAACCATCGCTGGTGCGGCATCCATTCGCGCAGATCCTCGACGAGCCGTTCGTCCGGGTAGAGCTCGTTGTTGGTCGTCACGGCTGCACCGCCGCTTCCGCTTCGCTGCTCACCGGGTGTTCGCCCGGTCCCTCCTTGGACGGATCGGGTTGCAGGGCGAACCAGAAGAATCCGTGACCGGGCAGGGTGATCATGTAACCCTCCTCCGTGATCGTCGGGAACGGGACGGACCCGGTCAGCTCCACCGGGATCCACCCGGCGAAGCGCGACAGATCGAGGACGACCGCCTGCGGATAGCGCGACAGGTTGTTCACGCACAGGATGACGTCGCTGTAGTTGCGTTCCGGGCCGGGCGACATCTCGCGCAGATAGGACAGGATCGCGGGATTCGCGCTGCCGAGTTCGGTGAACGAGGCCTCACCGAAGGCCGGATGCTGCTTGCGGACCTGGATCATCCGCCGCGTCCAGTGCAACAGCGAGTTCGTCGAGTTCATCTGCGATTCGACGTTCACCGCCTGGTACCCGTAGGTGGGATCCATGATCACCGGCAGGTACAACCGGCCCGGATCGGCGCGGGAGAAGCCCGCGTTGCGGTCGGGGGTCCACTGCATCGGGGTCCGCACCGCGTCGCGGTCGCCGAGCCAGATGTTGTCGCCCATGCCGATCTCGTCGCCGTAGTACAGGACGGGGGAGCCCGGCAGGCTCAGCAACAGAGCGGTGAAGAGCTCGAGCTGGTTGCGGTCGTTCTCCAGCAACGGCGCCAGACGACGGCGGATGCCGATGTTCGCGCGCATCCGCGGGTCGGTGACGTACTCGGCGTACATGTAGTCGCGTTCCTCGTCCGTCACCATCTCGAGGGTCAGCTCGTCGTGGTTGCGGAGGAAGATGCCCCACTGGGCGGTCTTCGGGATCGGCGGGGTCTGGGCGAGGATCTCCGAGATCGGGAAACGGTTCTGTCGCCGCACCGCCATGAAGATGCGCGGCATCAGCGGGAAGTGGAAAGCCATGTGGCACTCGTCGCCGATCTCGGGTTCGCCGAAGTACTCGACGACGTCGGTGGGCCACTGGTTCGCCTCCGCCAGCATCACCCGGCCGGGATATTCGGCATCCATCACCGCACGGCACTTCTTGAGGAAGGCGTGCGTCTCGGGGAGGTTCTCGCAGTTGGTCCCCTCACGCTCGAACAGATAGGGGACCGCGTCGAGGCGGAACCCGTCGATGCCGAGATCGAGCCAGAACCGCAGGACGTCGAGCATCGCGTCCTGTACTTCGGGGTTGTCGTAGTTCAGGTCGGGCTGGTGCGAGAAGAACCGGTGCCAGTAGTACTGCTTGCGCACCGGATCCCACGTCCAGTTGGACGTCTCGGTGTCGACGAAGATGATGCGGGCTTCCTGGTATCGGTCGTCGACATCCGACCACACGTAGAAGTCGCCGTACGGCCCGTCGGGGTCGCTCCGGGATTCCTGGAACCACGCGTGCGTGTCGGACGTGTGGTTCATGACGAGGTCGGTGATGACGCGGATACCGCGTTTGTGCGCCTCGTCGAGGAAGATGACGAAGTCCTCGACCGTGCCGAATTCCGGTAGCACCGACCGGAAGTCGCGGATGTCGTAGCCGCCGTCGCGGAGCGGTGAATCGTAGAAGGGCGGCAGCCAGATGCAGTCGGCGCCGAGCCATGCGATGTAGTCGAGTTTCTCGGTCAGCCCCAGTAGGTCGCCGGTGCCGTCGTTGTTCGAGTCGTTGAAAGCGCGGGCGAGAACCTCGTAGAACACCGCGGTCTTGAACCAGTCCGGGTCGACGGGCAGGCTGCGCGCATGGGCGAAGTCCTCCGCCCGGCTCTCGACGAGATGACCGTCTTCGGTGTGTTCGTATTCGGGTACTCGGTCGGACGGATCCGGCATGGCACCTCCGTGCTCGTCGCGTCGCAGGATGGACTCGCCCCAGAATGCCCCGGCGGACGGATTTCCACACCCGGACAGGACGGAACGCTATGTGAGTGCACGTGTGCGCCGATAGATTGGCGGGCATGACTGCGAACCGGCCCGAAGGGCGGGTGGCCGAACTGTGCACCCGCATGCGTTCGTTCATCGACGACGAGGTGATTCCTCTCGAACCCGTCCTGAGCCGTCACGACGACAAGGCCGCCGAGGCGCTCGTCGGGCTGAAGGCCAGGGCGAAGGAACTCGGGCTGTGGGCTCTGGGGCATCCCGAGGAGATGGGAGGGGGCGGGGTTCCCTTCCTGGACTTCGTCTACCTCAACGAGATCATCGGTCGCTCCGAGTACGGTCAGCTCGCGGTGGGATCGGTGTCCATGCAGGACGCCCTGATGATCCAGCGGCACGGCACCGCCGAACAACGCGAGCGCTGGATCCCAGGGCTCGTCTCCGGCGACATCCTGCCCTCTGTCGGCATGACCGAGCCGGAGGTGGCGGGATCCGACCCCGTGCTCGTGCAGACCACCGCCCGGCTCGAGAACGGCGAATGGGTGATCGACGGGCACAAGTGGTTCACCACCGGCGCCGCGCAGGCCGGCTACTGCACGGTCTTCGCCCGGACCGAACCCGAGTCGACTCCGCTGCACCGCAGCATCAGCGCGATCATCGTGCCCATCGACACCCCCGGACTCGAGATCGTGCGGGCGATCCCCACGATGGGGCACGACCCGAGCGATCACTACGAGGTGCGGTACGACGGTGCGCGCGTTCCCGAGGAGAACGTGCTCGGTGAACGCGGCAACGGCTTCGTCGTCGCGCAGGACCGGCTCGGGCCGGGACGGATCTTCCACTGCATGCGGTGGCTCGGGCAGGCCCAACGGGCCTTCGAACTCATGTGTGCGCGCGCCAACTCCCGCTTCGCCCACGGATCGCTGCTCGCCGAGAAGGGTGAGATCCAGCGCTACATCGCCGAATCCGCCGCCGACATCCAGGCCGCCCGTCTGATGACGCTGGACGCCGCGCGGGTGATGGATGCGGGGGAGGACGCCCGGGTCCGGATCGGGCTCATCAAGTTCCGCGGCGCGCAGATGCTGCACGATGTCGTCGACCGTGCGATCCAGGTGTACGGGGCGCTCGGTCTCACCGCCGACACGCCGCTCGAGGGGATGTACCGGCGGGCGCGCTACGCCCGTATCTACGACGGCCCCGACGAGGTGCACCGGATGTCCACGGCACGGCGGATGCTGCGCGACCCGGAACGCGTGCCGTGGCGGTAGACCGCCGGCCGCTCGTGACCAATGCGACCTGCTCTTCGCACTAGGGTTCTTCGGCACGCCGGGAGGTCGATGCAAGTATGTGGCGTGGCATCGGGGGAGGTCGGCAACAGGGAGCGGTCGAGCGGCGCGCGGTCCGAAGGGTGATCTCATGGAACGCTTCGCGGTGGGTGCCGACGATGCGTTCGTCCTGCTCCGGAAGTTGTCCGAGGAACGCAACGTGCCCCTGCGACGGATCGCGGGGCACGTGGTCGACGCGGGCGGTGAGGTATCTATGCCAGTTCGGGTGGGAAGCCTCCCGTGGCCACCGGGCTCCAGCGGGTCGGGGTGATCCGGATCAGCGACTTGCGCTGATCGCGCATGGCCTGCCGGTACTCGTCCCAGTCCGAATGTTCCCCGGCGATGTTGCGGAAGTACTCGACGAGCGGTTCGACGTCGTCGTGGGCATCGATCACCTCCGCGGTTCCGTCGACCTGCACCCACGCGTCGTTCCAGTCGTCGGACAGCACGACGACACCGACCTCGGGCCGGCTGCGGGCGTTGCGGGTCTTGGCGCGCCGGGGATAGGTCGCGATCACGATGCGTCCGCGGTCGTCGACGCCGCCGGTGACGGGGGAGGCCTGCGGTGTGCCGTCGTCGCGTTGCGTCATGAGGATCATTCGGTGCCGGGGCCGGACGAAGTCCAGCAGTTCCTGCAGGCCGACTGCGGTGTTGGTGGCGATCTTGCGGGCCATTCACGTTCTCCTGTTCCGAAGGGTCACGACTCGAGGAGCGCCGCGAGTCGCGCGAGGTCCTCTTCCACCATGCGCGTGTCGCGGTCGAACTCGTCGTCGGTCAGTTCGATCTGCCGGACGGTGAGGACGACTTCGGCACCGTCCGGATGGGGGAGTACCCGCATCGGGTTGTGCACCGTCGTACCCGACGGCAGTGTCACCTCGTGGTCGAGCACCCCGTAATCGTTGGCGCCGACGAACCGCACGGTGACCTCGCCCATCGGGGAGTCCGCGACGAGGGCGTCGCCGATCCGCCGCACCTCGCTTTGTGCCAGACCGGCCGCCCACTTCGGCAGGTTGTCGGGATCCGCGGCGAACTCGTAGACCCGGCGCGGTGGGCATCGGACGACCCGAGCGACATGGCGGCTGCGGACGACGTCCGTGCTCATGCTCGCCACATTAGAAGTTCGGGAGGTCGATCGCCGCCGGAATGTGGGAGTTCCTGAAGCACAACGTCTTCGGAGCGACGGCGTTCAGCCGGTACCCGGATCGGCGCGGCCCTCTTCGTCACCTTCTCGGTACTCCTCGCCGTCTTCGTCTTCCTCGCCCTCGGAGCGCTACTGGAGCAGACCGGTCCGACGAGGGTCGGGGGTTATTTCGGGCTCGCCGCTGCCGCCGGCGCCTGGTACACCTCCGCTGCCGGGGTGCTGAGCACGACCTTCGGGCGTGTCGTCCTGCCCACGGGCCCACGCTGACGGGGCACCTCTTCGTTCCCGTGCGGGGGCGATTTGACAGGCGCATCGGCCGTCCTGGTACAGTCCGGGACTATGCAGCGTGCATATTTCTGGTTTAGCAGGCCGGCCCGGGGTGGGTCGGTCGGCGTGACCGCGCGCTGACTTCTTCACCTACGAGCCGGATCCAGACCGGCTCGTCGGAATCTCAGGTTCTCTCGGGTCGGAATCCGAACCACCGAGAACAGGAACCATCGATGAGCCCCAGCACCGGAACCGCGACCACCGGAATCTCCACGTCGAATCTCGACGAACAGCGCACCGTCAAGGTCAGCCCTCTCGTCGCACCCTCCGAGATCCGTGCCGAGTACGCACCCGACGCCGTCGTCGCAGCGACCGTCCGTTCGGGCCGCGCCGGCACCGTCGACATCCTGAACGGCACCGACGACCGTCTCGTCGTCGTGGTCGGCCCCTGCTCCGTGCACGACCCCGCCGCTGCGATGGACTACGCGCGCCGTCTGGCCGCCAAGGCCGAGGAGCTGCGCGACGACCTGCACGTCGTGATGCGTGTGTACTTCGAGAAGCCGCGCACCACGCTCGGGTGGAAGGGCCTGCTCAACGACCCGCACCTCGACGGCACCTTCGATATCAACACCGGTCTGCGCATCGGCCGCAAGCTGCTGCTCGACGTCTCCGGTCTCGGCCTGCCCGTCGGCTGCGAGTTCCTCGACCCGATCCTTCCGCAGTACTACGCCGACCTGGTCACCTACGGAGCCATCGGCGCCCGCACCGCCGCGAGTCAGGTTCACCGCCAGCTGTGCAGCGCGCTGTCCATGCCCGTCGGCATCAAGAACTCCACCGAAGGTGACGTGCAGGTCGCGGTCGACGGCACCCGTGCCGCAGCGGCCAGCCACGTCTTCCCCGGCACCGACCTCGACGGTCAGGCCGCGCTGATCGAGACCGTAGGCAACCCGGACTGCCACGTCATCCTGCGCGGTGGCAGCGCGGGGCCGAACTACGACGCCGAGACCGTGGCCGACACGATGGCCCGCCTGCGCAAGGCCGGTCTGCCCGAGCGTGTCGTCATCGACGCAAGCCACGGCAACAGCCGCAAGGACCACAACAAGCAGGTCGACGTCGTCACCGATGTCGCCGAGCGCATCGAGGCCGGCGAGAAGGGCATAGTCGGACTGATGCTCGAGAGCTTCATCGAGGCGGGACGTCAGGACCTGACCCTCGGCGAGGCCGACAAGCTCGACTACGGCAAGTCGATCACCGACGCGTGCATCGACTGGGACACCACCGCCGCGCAGCTCGACCGCCTCGCGCAGGCCGTGCGCACCCGTCGCGGCTGAACCGTCTGCGGCGCGAAGGGCCGGCGGAGTCGTCAGCGATGACGAACCGCCGGCCCTCGTCGGTTCGGTAGCGTCGTTTCCATGACTACGAACAGGTTGTCGATCGTCGTGCCGGCCCACAACGAGGAGCGTTACATCGCGAAATGCCTTGCGGCGCTGCTCGCCCAGAAGTCGGAGATCCACGAAATCCTGGTCGTTGACAACAATTCGACCGATCGCACCGCGCAGATCATCGAAGCCATCGCCGCCGGCGAGCCCCTCGTGCGACGGATCGTCGAGCCAAGACCGGGTGTCGCATTCGCGCGCAATGCCGGATACGACGCGGCCACAGGAGATCTCATCGGACGGATCGATGCGGACACGCGGGTTCGTCCCGATTGGGCGCACACCGTCCGCAGTTTTTTCGCCCGCGACGACACCGCCGAGGTGGGAGCGATCAGCGGACTCAGCAACTCCTACGATTCCCCCTACCGCAGGCTCAAACAGTGGTACATCGACAAACGGGTCGCGCAAGGAACATTCGGCGGGGAACGGCGGATCGACAATCTGCACGGCGCGAACATGGCACTGCGACGCTCGGCGTGGGAGCGTGTCCGGGAGGTCGTCAGTACGGACCCGAGAATCCACGAGGATCTGGATCTGGCACTGTGTCTGCGTGAGATGGACATCGAGATCGCCCAGCTGACCGATCTGTACGCCGACCTGTCGCCGCGTCGGGCCTACACCCCGCCCCGTGAGTACGCGGCCTATATCCAGTCGGGAATCGACACCTTCGAACTGCACGGCCGCCTGACGCCGGAGATCCTCAGGCTCATCCGTCTACAGTCACGTCTCCACGTCCTGGTGTATGCGGCATACCGGCCCTACGACCCCGACCTGGGCAGATTCACCCTCCGGCGAGCGATCTTCGGCTCCGGCGGACGTGCGATGCCGATCGACACGAAGGGCCGCACGCCGTCCCCCTGACGACGGGTGGCCGGGACGCCGCAGGACCGTCCCGGCCACCATCGTGGGATCTTCTCGCCTCAGGTCACCTCAGCGGCGTGAAATCGCGGCTGCCGAGATAGGGCGGACGCGGCCTCGAGGCGGCGAACGGCTCGACGAGCGTGTTCTCGACGCTGTTGAACACAACGAACAGATTCGAGCGCGGGAACGGCGTGATGTTCCCGTTGGAACCGTGCATACAGTTCGAATCGAAGACCGTCGCCGACCCCGCCGGGCCGGTGAAGGTCGCGATACCGTGCTCGGCGGCCAAACGGGTGAGGGTGTCCTCGTCCGGCGAACCTGTCGGCGGAACGTGGGTGACCAGCGACTCCCGGTAGTAGTCGTCGGGCGTCTCACCGGCACACGAAACATACGTCTTGTGCGAACCCGGCATGATCATCAGACCGCCGTTGTAGCCGTAATTCTCGGTGAGGGCGATCGAGATGCTCAGAGCACGCGGCTTGGGCATGCCGTCCTCTGCGTGCCACGTCTCGAAGTCCGAATGCCAGTAGAACGGTCCACCGCGGAAGCCGGGCTTGACGTTGAGCCGCGACTGGTGGACGTACACCTCGGATCCCAGCAGTTGCCGTGCGATTCCGGCGATTTCGGGCCTGCGGACGATCGAGTCCACAAGATCGCTGAGCCGGTGCACGTCGAAGACCGAGCGGACGTCGCCGCTGCCCTTTTCGCGGACCACACGGTCGTCGTCGCCGAGTTCCCGGCCGAGTCGTGAGGTCTCCTCCAGAAGGTTCCCGACGTCGTGGGCGGCGAGAAGTCCTTCGGCGGTGTGGAACCCGCGGCGGTCGTACTCGATCACGGCCTCGGCGTCGAGCGGCCCGCCGGCAGCCGAACCCCAGACGACGGGATCCTTCCTCTCGACGGACTCGCAGGCGGTGCGACCGCGGGTCGGATAGTCGTCGCGAACGGTCGTGCGCATAGCTCGTAGATCACCCTCTCGAAAGTCGATGACGGTTCGCTTCCGACGTTCCCACTGAAAATGCAGGAATGCAAGCCGGGCCCCGACATGTCCGCGTACCGACTCCTCGCCCATAACTCCTGGTCGAATCGAGTTTCGTTCCGGAACCGGCCGGGTATCCGGCGGCGTCGCGACGGTCGGCAGCCGATGCGCGTCAGCGGTGCTCTCGGTATGCGCGAGGGGTGTTCCCGGTCCACCTCTTGAACGCACGGCGGAAGGCGCTCGGCTCGGAGAAACCGAGCCGGGACGACAGATCGTCGACCGCTTCACCGCGTCTCAGGCCCGCGATCGCGAGGTCGCGGAGGACCTCCTCGCGCAACTGCCCCAGCGACGTGCCCTCCTGGCGGAGCAGGCGTCGCAGATGGGGAGGGCTCACCGCGAGCCTGCCGGCGATGTCCTCGGCGGTCGCCGTCCGGCCGTCGATGCCCGATTCGAAGATCCGCCGCACCTGGGACGACACCGTCGACTCGTATTCACGTTCGGAGAGAATGAGATTCGGAGAATCCCGCAGGTACTCCTCGAGTGATTCCTCGGTCTGCACGAGTGGCGACTTCAGTGCAGCATTGTCGATCTCGAGCGCGGCCCGTCCCGCACCGAAGGTCACCGGCACGCCGAAGATCGCGTCGTAACTGCGGGCCAGGACGGGATCGGGTTCGGTGTACGGCAGGAACACCGACCCGAGGGGGACACGCCCACCCACCAGCCACGCGGCGAAGCGGTGCAGCAGCATGAGAAGGAAATCCACCACCACGCGGGTCTTGTCGTCCACGACCTCCGGCAGTTCCACGTCCAGGAAGGTGGTGGACGCACCCGGGGTCAGGCTCAACTGCGGCAGGGACCGGATGACATGGTTCACCTCGATCATCCGTTGCAGAGCGTGGTCGAGATCGGGTCGGTGGATGAGGGTCAGGCACATAACCCGGAAGGTGCCGCGGGGCACGGGAGCCGCTGCGATGCCGAAGAGTTCGTCGTCGGTGATCTGCCAGACCACCTGCGTGAAACGACTGACCTGGGCGGGCGTGAGCCGGGCATGGGGATGGGTGAGCACCGCGCGGCTGATGCGTGCTGCCTCGAGGGCCGGTTGCAGATCGATGCCCTCCTCGGCTCCCACCTGTACCGCTCGCGACACGAAGTCCGACGGGATGGTCGGTCGCAACATCTAGCGCGCCTCCTGCAATCCGTTCAGACGTGCCACCGCTTCGGTGAGCACCTCGTCCCGTTTGCAGAACGCGAAGCGCACCAGATGGTTCCATGACGCGGTGTCGTCCACGAAGACGCTCACCGGTACCGCGGCCACCCCGATGCGGCCCGGAAGTTCCCGGCAGAAGGCCACCGCGTCGGTCCGGCCGAGGGGTGTCAGATCGGCGCACACGAAATACGTTCCGGCGGAGCCGAACACTCTCAGGCCGGCCTCGGAGAGTGCGTGGGACAGGAACGTTCGCTTGCGCTCGAGGTCGGCGCGCATCGACGCGATCCATTCCTGCTCGTGCGTCAACGCATGTGCGACCGCCGGTTGGAAGGGCGCCCCACCGACGAACGTCATGAACTGTTTCGCGGCGCGCACCCCGTCGATCAGCTCGCGCCGGCCCATCGCCCACCCGATCTTCCATCCGGTGACGTTGAAGGTCTTGGCGGCACTCGAGACCGTGATCGTCCGTTCGGCCATGCCGGGCAACGATGCGAGCGGGATGTGCGTGCGGCCGTCGAAGACCAGATGCTCGTACACCTCGTCGGACAGCACCAGCAGTTCGCGTTCGCAGGCGAGCTCGGCCAGGGCGGTCAGCGCTTCACGGTCGTAGACGGTGCTGGTGGGATTGTGCGGGCTGTTGACGACCAGCATCCGTGTCCGGTCGGTGACGGCGGCGCGCAGGGCGTCGACGTCGAGCACGAAACCGTTCCCGGAACGGGTCAGCGGCACGGTCCGTCGCGTCGCGCCGGCGAGCGCCACCGAGGCCGCATACGAGTCGTAGTACGGCTCCGTGAGGAGCACCTCCTCTCCGGGTTCGACGAGCCCGAGGATGGCGGCGCTGATCGCCTCGGTGGCACCGACGGTGACGAGCACCTCGGATTCGGGGTCGTGGTGCAGGCCGTACCGTGCGGCACGGTCGGCGGCGATCGCCTCGCGCAGGACCGGCATGCCGGACCCGGGCGGGTACTGGTTGACCCCCTCGGTGATGGCGCGGCGGGCGATCTCGAGCATTGCGGGCGGGCCGTCGACGTCGGGAAATCCCTGCCCGAGGTTGATCGCGCCGTGCCGGACGGCGAGTTCGGTCATCTCGGCGAAGATCGTCGAGGCGAACGGTCGTAACCGGGAGACCGTACGAACTCGTCCCGAAGTCGTCGAATCAGCCATTCCTGCAGCGTAGCGCCCGCGGTGTCACATCCGTGAGGTCTGCCTCGTCTCCATGATGTAGGCCACCTCGAACCGGCGGAGTATCCGTCGGTCGCACCGGAAGGACACCGTCATGGCACGACTCGAAGCCGTCGCTCCCGACCGCACCGGTCCGATGACCCGTGCGATGTATGCGCTCGCCCGCCGCAGGTTCGGTTCGGTCCCCGAACCCTTCGCGGTGGCCGCGCACCATCCGCGGTTGATGCGTACGAGCGGAGTCCACGAGATGCTCGCCCAACGCGCCTCCACCGTCCTGCCCGCCGCGGTCCGGGAGATCGCCGTCTACCGCGTGGCGTGGACCGTCGGATGCTCGTGGTGCATCGACTTCGGGACGATGCTGCAGCGACTGGACGGACTCGACACCGAACGACTCGCCCACATCGCCGAGTACGAGACCTCCGATCTCTACAGCGACGACGAGAAAGCCGCGATCGCCTATGCCGATGCGATGACCGGCGACGTGGCGAAGGAGGTCACCGACGAACAGGTCGCCGACCTCGAGCGTCGTTTCGGGCCGGCGGGCGTCGTCGAACTCACCTATCAGATCGCGCTCGAGAACATGCGTGCGCGCATGAACTCGGCGCTGGGCATCCACGATCAGGGATTCAGCACGGACGCCTGCCGGGTACCCTGGGCCGACGAAGCCGGGAACGCATGACGCCTAGTCGAAGATGCTGTCGGGCAGGAGCACTCCGCGTCCGAGCTTCTCGGGGTTCGCGATGTCGTAGGCCGCCCAGATCCGTCCGTCCCGCACGGTCCACGCCGTCACGCGCGGAGGGAAGCCCGGCCGACCGTCCTCGGCCGGGCGACCGCGGTTCAACAGACCCATCTCGCCGTTGACGAGGACCGGTTCGAAGGCCGTCAACGCCTCGGCTCCGTAGAGCCGCAGCAGTCCGAGGATGAACCGCGCGACCTTCTCGGCTCCGACCACGACGTTCAGCGCCGTACGGGTCGTGCCGCCGGCGTCGCCGATCATGCGGGCGTCGGGATGGAGCGCAGCGACGACGGCGTCGAGGTCGGCGCCCGCGAAGGCCGCGACGAGCCGCCCGACGGCCTCCTCGTGTTCGGCCGGTGAACTCGGCGGTGGAACGGCCGAGACCGTACGGCGGGCGCGGGAGGCCAGCTGGCGGGCGGTCGGGGTGGCGACGCCGAGGATGCGGGCGATGTCGTCGAACGAGATGTCGAACGCGTCGTGGAGCACGAACGCCACGCGCTGTGCCGGTGTCAGGCTGTCGAGGACGACGAGCGCGGCCAGGCGGTTGTCCTCGTCGCGCACGATCTCGTCGAGCGGGTCCGGGGGAGCGAGGGAGCCGAGGGGCGCCACGACGGGTTCGGGCAGCCACTGGCCCACGTAGGTCTCGCGGCGCACCGCGGCCGAGCGCAGTCTGTCGAGGCACAACCGTCCTACGACTGTCGTCAGCCAGGCACGCAGGTCGCGCACCTCGGAGACATCCGCGCCCACGAGTCGCAGCCATGCGTCCTGCACGGCGTCCTCGGCGTCGGCGATGCTGCCGGTGAGGCGGTACGCCACCGACAGCAGGTGGGTGCGGTTCTCCTCGAATGTCTTCTGGGTGCTCTCGTCGAGCATGGGGACGATGCTAGACGCGATCGGCTGCGGGGCGAAGGGGTGTCGATCGCGCGTACGGATGCTGTCGGGCGCCTATTCTCGTCCTCGAACGGAAGGGGCGCCGTGGACAAATACGACATCAAGCGTGAGCACCGCGAGCTGTACTCGTGCTCGGCCGAGGATTTCGCCGAGGTGCACGCTCCCGAGTTCGACTACCTCGCCGTGGACGGCAAGGGTGATCCGAACGGTTCCGAGGAGTACGCCGATGCCGTCGAGGCCCTCTACTCGGTGGCGTACACCCTGAAGTTCACCTCCAAGAAGGAACTCGGGCGGGATTTCGTCGTCGGACCTCTCGAAGGCCTGTGGTGGAGTGAGGACATGACCACCTTCCTCACGCGGGACAAGGACTCCTGGTCGTGGCGCATGCTCATCGCGCAGCCGCCCTGGATCACCGACGACATGATGAACGACGCGATCGAGACGGCGGGCGACAAGGCCCGGGCGAAGAAGAATCCGCTCCCGTCCCTGCCGCGTGTGCGGCCGTTCCGGCTGGCGGAGGGCAGGGCGCTGCAGATCCTGCACGTCGGGCCGTACGACGACGAAGGCCCCGTCCTGCAGTGCCTGCACACGCAGGTGATGCCCGAACGAGGGGTGACGTTCGCCGGCGACCACCACGAGATCTATCTGTCCGACCCTCGCCGCACGGCCCCCGAGAAGCTGAAAACCATTCTGCGTCAACCTGTCGCAGGCATACAGGAGCAATGATGGCCGTCACCAGCGCAGGTCTGATGTTCTACCGCGTCGACGACACCGGTCTGCTCAGCGTGTGGCTCGTCCACCCCGGTGGTCCGTTCTGGAAGGGGAAGGACGAAGCGGCCTGGTCGGTACCGAAGGGCGAGTACGGTCCCGAGGAGGATCCCCGGGAGGTCGCCCTGCGCGAGTTCACAGAGGAATGCGGGATCGAGCCCCCGGATGTGCCGTTGTCGTTGCTGGGTCGCTACCGGCAGTCGTCCGGCAAGATCGTCAGCATTTACGCGGGAGAGACGACGGACGAGTTGCAGTTCGTCGAAAGCAACACGTGCGAGGTCGAATGGCCGCCGAAGTCCGGTAAGCGGATCACGATCCCGGAGGTCGACGATGCCCGGTGGGTCGTCGCCGCGGACGCCGAGACGAAGCTGCACAAGGGGCAGCGGCAGGTATTGGAAGCGCTGCGTGCGCGATTGGACGACGAAGGCCGGTACTACCGCGTCGAGCCGTAGTCCGGCAGCACCATCGGAACGAGGAACTGCCGGGCGATCGACGCGAGGGCCTCGTCGTCGTCGATGTCGACGACCTGGCTCGGCGTGGTGAGGAACGACGCCGACATACGGACGAGCATCTCTGCCACCAGGTCGGTGTTCAGGTCGGCAGCGACCGTTCCGGCGCGTTGTTCGCGCTGCAACTGCCCCGCGACGAAACGGCGGACAGCGGCGAGCATCGTTCCGTCGTCGCCACCGATCGCGCCGGCGAACAGCCCCGGTTCGGTCTCGAGCAGATTGCCGATCAGTCTGTTCGTGCGGATGACGCGCAGCGCGCTGACGAATCCGAGGACCACGCGGTCGGCCACGGTGTCGGCCTGGGCGATGTCTTCGAGGAAACGCAGGAAGTAGCGGCGGAACTCGCGCATGATGACCTCGTCGACGAGGGCATCCTTCGATTCGAACTTGCGGTACAGGGTGATTCGCGACAGCTTCGCGCGGCGGGCGATCTCCTCCATCGAGGAGCGTTGGATGCCGGTCCGGCAGAACTGGTCGTAGGCGGCATCGAGCAGACGCACACGAGTTTCGTCGATCTCGATACCCATGACGGATTCGTCCGGAAGGAGAAGTGCGTCCTGAAAAGCACGTTCCAGCAACGATGTCGATTCGGCAGGGGGCGGTGGGGAGGCGGGTGAGACCGCTCGGGAAATCGGCGACGCAGAATCCACATGTCCTCCTCGAAGTCCAGAGTTTACCGTCCCGGTCCTGTCGCCGACCATCCCGAGCAGTGACATTTCACGATCCATTGTGACCCGAGCCACAGTGTGGTTCGATGTTACAGAGAAACTCCGAATGTTTCATTGCTACATCCACGAGTCGTAGGGGAGCGACAGTATGGATAATCCGAGCAGGCGCGACGTTCTGAAAACCGGTGGCCTCCTGGGCGCATTGGGGGCGTTCGCGGTGGCGACACCGGCCCAGGCCCGGCCCTGGAGGTGGTCGCCGGCAGGATCGATACCGGGTACGGGGAGCGGTGCCGATCCACGACAGGTGTGGGACAACGAGGCCGACCCGCTCGTCGCCTCGTTGCTCGAGCGTGGCGACGTACCGAGGGTCAACGAGTTGCTGCGCACCTGGAAGAAGAACTCCCAGCCGTTGCCCGAAGGGCTTCCGAACGACCTGCGCGATTTCATGGAACACGCCCGGCAGCTTCCGTCCTGGGCCGATCCGGCGAAACTCGAGACGGCCGTTCGTTTCAACGAGAAGCGCGGGCTGTATCTCGGTGTCCTGTACGGATTCGTGAGCGGGATGATGAGCACGGTCATCCCGAAGGAAGCGCTGGCCGTCTACTACTCCAAGGGCGGCGCCAACATGAAGGGCCGTATCTCGAAGACGGCGAAGCTGGGTTACGACATCGGTTCTCGCAATGCATATCTCGGCGACGGCGAGATGATCGTCACGTCGGTGAAGACCAGACTCGTCCATGCCGGCGTGCGGCATCTGCTTCCGCAGTCCTCACACTGGGCCAATATGGCACCTGAGGACGTGCCGATCAGCCAGCACGACATGATGGTCACCTGGCACAGCCTGCCCACCAGCGTGATGCGCACTCTCGAGGAGTGGAAGGTTCCCATCCCGGCTCCGGAGGCCGAGGGATTCCTGCACTCGTGGCAGGTCAGCGCGCATATGCTCGGCATCGAGGACCAGTACATCCCGGCGACCTGGGACGACGCCGAATCCCAGGCGCAGGAGGTGCTCGATCCGATCCTGGCGCCCACACCCGAGGGTGTGAAACTCGCCGACATGCTGCTCGATCTCGGTAAGGGTCTGGACTTCTCGCTGTTGACCCGCCCGATCCTCGGTGCGCTGACACGGTTCGCGCTCGGCGACGAGGTCGCCAACTGGCTCAATATTCCGCGCGAACCGGTCTGGGGCACACTGCTCGACGTCGCGTGGGGTCCGTTCATCGCGGTACGCGAAGGCCTGCTGCCGCTTCCGCTGGCGCCGGATGCCTACTGGACGTTCGACGAACTGCTGCGCCAGTTCGTCCTGCTGTACATGTCGGAACTGCGCCCGATCAGCATCGAGATCCCCGAATACAACAATCCCAACTATCCCTGACCCGTTCGGGGCGAGGGCCGGCACAGTCGCTGTGCCGGCCCTCGTGGTGTCGCTTCAGTTCTGTGCCGTATCCGCCTTCAAGGAATCGATGGCGGCCTGCAAAGCGGTGGTGGCGTCGTCGGCGACCTCCGCGAGTCCCGGCTGATCGGCGACCTGCACCATCATCTGTGGGTTCATCGCGTCGACCACCACGGTGTCGGGATCCTCGGGGTCGGTGCGGACCACGACGTTGCAGGGGAGCAAGAGCCCGATCTGCCGATCGACCGTCACCGCCCGGTGGGCGAGCGGCGGATTGCATGCACCGAGGATCACGTAGTCCTCCATGTCCTCGCCGAGCTTGGCCTTCAGGGTGGCTTTCATGTCGATCTCGGTGAGCACGCCGAATCCCTGCCCGGCCAGTGCCTTGCGGGTGCGTTCGACCGCATCGTCGAACGAGGTGTGCAGGGTGGTCGAGAGTGCGAGTGTCATGGGTGTCCTGCTTTCTCTCGGATGGGGAGGTGTCAAGCCAGGGCGAGGAAGAGCTTCTCGAGTTCGGCCTCGGTCATCGGCTCCTTGCCGTCCTGGGCCGTCTCGGTGAGGCATTCCCGCAAACCGCTCGCCACAATCTTGAATCCGGCGCGGTCCAGAGCGCGGGAGACCGCGGCGAGCTGGGTTACGACATCCTTGCAGTCACGACCCTGTTCGATCATCGCGATCACTCCGCCGAGCTGACCCTGTGCGCGGCGCAGCCGGTTGAGTACCAGTGCGATGCTGTCTTCGTCGCCGACCATGGAGGCGTCCTTTCCTAGTTCTGTAGACCAGTGTACCCCCGGGGGTATCTGGTCGGAGTGTGAGTTGTGCGACCGATGCTCAGGCGGTGGGGCCGCGCCGGACCTCTCGGCCCGCAGTCACCCACGCTCTCGTCCCGCCGGCAACGGACACCGCGGGCCGTCCGGCCGATTCGAGGATCTCGGCTCCGCGCTTGCTCCGGTTTCCCGATGCGCAGATGACGTAGACGGTCTCTCCCGGAGATACCTCGCTCACACGGGCGGACAGTTCGGGGAGGGGGATCAACTGGGCGCCGGGAACGTGGCCCTGGATGTACTCGTAGTCCTCGCGGACATCGAGCACCGGAGCTCCGGACTCCCACGCCTGGATCAGAGCGGCAGTGTCGACTTCGTGCATGGTGAACTCCTCGGATCGGGTCCGTCGAGAATGGGTGAGCACTTCCGAGTCTTCCGCTCAGCCCGCCGCCACGGCGGCGCGAGGGCGTCCTCCGAGTCGTTGCAGCGGGCAGTGCTCCCTGCGGTTGCAGGCATAGGTAGCGCCGGCGGCAACGACGGTGAGTGCCGCCGCGGCGATGCCGACGCCGGGATGGATCTCCTGCGCGAGGATGACGGAGGACATGATCAGGACGAACCAGCCGAAGCTCTTGCGCAGGGTGTCCGGATCGACCAGTGAGGTCAGGCGGCCGCCGATGAGGCTGCCCACGACGGCGGCACCGGTGACCATCGCCGCCAGACGCCAGTCGATCTGCACTGTGGACAGGTAACCGCCGAGTCCGGCGAAGGACTTCATGGCGATCACGATCAGCGAGGTACCGACCGCGACCGGCATCGGCAGACCACCGAACAGCGCCAGAGCCGGGACGACGAGGAAGCCGCCGCCGGCGCCGACGAGGCCGGTGACCAGACCGACGACCACACCGTCGAGCAGGATCTTGCCCACGGGCATCGCGCGCTCGCCCTCGTCGGCCGCGGCTTTGTTCTTACGGCCACGGAGCATGGCGATCGCCGTGGCGATCATCATCACGGCGAAGCCGAGCAACAGGACGGTGCCGGGGATGAAGCGTGAGAGCAGACCACCGCTGTAGGCGCCGACCATGCCGGCCAGGCCGAACAGGATTCCGGTGCGCCACTGCACGCGGCCGGCGCGTGCGTGGGAGATCGCGCCGACCGCGCTCGTGACACCCACGACCAGCAGCGAAGTGGCAATCGCTTCCTTGGCGTCCATGCCTGCGACGTAAGCGAGTAGCGGGACGGTGAGAATCGAGCCTCCGCCACCGAGCAGTCCGAGGGTGACGCCGACGAGGACTGCCAGAGCTACGGTCAACGCGATCATGATCAGTTCCTCTCGGCGCGTTCTGTATTCGACCGGACCAGCTGCGCGACGATGCTCTGGGCATCACACGAGGCGCCGCGGTTGTAGGGCAGCTTGGACAGCAGCATGCCCATCGCGCAGGTGTTCGACAGTGCGGCGAAGGTCAACCCACCGCCGATTCCGGCGGCGAGCCACTTGAGCTTCGGCACGGCGATGCTGCCGAGAACCGAGCTCAGCACGAGCGAACCGGCGACGAGCCGGACCTGGCGTTCGAGATCCCAGCGTTCGGCGCCGCGGTTGACGGGCAGGCCGGCCGATTCCCAGCCGAGCATGCCGCCGGCGAGGATGTGGAGGTTGAACAATCCTGCCCCGCGCAGGGTCTCTTCGGCTTGACCGGCACGCTGTCCGGATCTGCATACCAGCACGACGTTCTCGTCGAAATGGGCACAGAACTCGTCGCGGTGCTCGCGCAGCAGGTCCAGGGGGACGTTGTAGGCGCCGGGAATGTGCACGGACTCGAACTCGCCCGGAGTGCGGACGTCGATGATCCGTACGTTCTTGCCGGAGTCGATCGACGCGTGCAAGGAGTTCGGGTCGACGGTGACAGCAGACTCGATCATGAATGGCCTTTCGATCGGGGAATCGGATGGGGCTGATAGAAGTGCCCCAGGGGGTATTCTTCAACTATCGTACACATACCCCCAGGGGTATACACAAGGAGTGTTGTCGTGTGATCTCAGGCGAGGCCGAGGAGCAACTCCTCGAGTTCCTTCTCGGTGATGCGGTCGTCGCAGGCGGCGTCCTGTTCGTCGAGGATGCATCGGCGGAGCCGGTCCGAGATGATCTTGAATCCGGCGCGATGCAGCGCGTGGGATGTCGCTGCGAGCTGGATGACCACCTCGCGCAGATCGCGGTCGGTTTCGAGCATCGTGATAACCGCGGTGAGCTGGCCTTGTGCTCGGCGCAGGCGTCGCAGGGCGGCGGTATCGGCTTCCGGATTCTCCATCGGTAACTCCCTGCTCGATCCTGCGCTGCCGGGAAATCGAACCCAGATACCCCAGGGGGTACTTGACATACCCTAGGGGGTATATGCCACGATGTCTACATCGCCGGAACATCACCCGGATCCAGCAACGGAGGAATCCATGATTCTCGAGCAGTACTACATCGAGTGCCTCTCCCACGCGTCCTACCTCATCGGCGACGAGAGCACCGGCAGGGCGGTCGTGGTCGACCCCCGCCGCGACATCACCGAATACCTGTCCGACGCAAAGAAGTACGGGCTGACCATCGAAGGTGTGATCAACACCCACTTCCACGCCGACTTCGTCTCCGGCCACCTCGAACTGGTCGACGCCACAGGTGCGTGGATCGGATTCGGTGAAGCCGCCGAGACCGACTACCCGATCCGCCGGCTGAGCGACGGCGAGAAGCTCTCCCTCGGCGAGGTCGAACTCGAAATCCTGTCCACCCCGGGCCACACCTGGGAATCGATCTCGGTGTTGGTGCGCGAACACCCCGGCGCCGTCCCGACCGCGGTGCTCACCGGCGACTCCCTGTTCATCGGCGACGTCGGCCGTCCCGACCTGGTCAACCTCGGAGACGGCTCGACCAGCGATCTGGCGCGGGCCATGTACCACACCGTGCACGAGAAGTTGCTGACGCTGCCCGACGAGGTCGTCGTCATGCCCGCTCACGGCGCCGGTTCGTCGTGCGGAAAGAACCTGTCGACCGAACTCACCTCGACCATCGGGGAGCAGCGCGCCACGAATCCGTCCGTGCAACCGATGAGCGAGGACGACTTCGTCGCCCTGGTCACCGAAGGGCAGCCGGCCGCCCCGTCGTACTTCTCGGTCGACGCCGCGATGAACAAGCGGATGCACCCGCTTCTGCTGCAGGACCGCACCATTCCCGAGCTGAACCCCGAGCAGGTGAAGGCCGAACTCGAGGCCGGCACGCGTGTTCTCGATGCGAGAAGCGTCGACGATTTCGCCGCTGGGCATCTGCGCGGATCGGTCAACGTCGGGTTCGACGGGCGTTTCGCCGAGACCGGCGGCATGGTCGCCGAGGTCGGCGAGAAGATCGTGCTGATCACCTATCCCGGTGACGAGCAGGACGCCGCGGTGCGCCTGGCGCGAATCGGATCCGACGGTGCCGCAGGCTATCTGAACGTCGATCGGGACGGGACCTTCCCCGCGGAGCTGGCCGGCCTGATCGAGGCCGCACCCCGGACGACCGTCGAGGAACTCGACCGCTTGCTCGCCGCCGACGCGGTCACCCTCGTCGACATCCGCAACCCCGGTGAGCGCGAGTTCGGGACGATCCCGGGCGCGGTGCCGATCCCGTTGGCGCAGTTGCGGGCCCGTCTGGACCAGGTTCCCGCCGGCAAGCCGATCGTGGTGCACTGTGCCGGTGGATGGCGTTCGAGCGTGGCGGCTTCGCTGCTGCGGGCCCAGGGCTTCGAGAACGTCACGGACCTGCTCGGCGGCTACAACGCGTGGGCCGAATCTCACGTCCCTGCCTGATCATTCCGGCCCGGAGAAAGGAACGGAAACGATGACGACGAAGAACCTCACGATGGCGGACTTCGAATCCACCATCGTCGGCAACGATATCGTGCTCGTCGACTTCTGGGCGTCGTGGTGCGGCCCGTGCCGTGCCTTCGCCCCGGTCTTCGACAAGTCGTCGCAGGTACACCCCGAGATCGTGCATGCCAAGGTCGACACCGAGGCCGAGCAGCAGCTCGCCGCCATGGCGAACATCCGCTCGATTCCGACGATCATGGCATTCCGAGAAGGTGTGCTCGTCTACTCACAGCCCGGCGCGTTGCCGGCACCGGCTCTCGAGGACCTGATCACCCGGATCGAGGCCCTCGATATGACCGAGATCCACGACCAGGTTGCCGAACAACGCGCAGCCTCCCGCTCCTGACCCTTCGCCGGGTCCGTAGCGAACTCTCATCGAGGAGGACTCTCATGTGTTACCCCGTCGCCTGCCCGAACTGCGGAAAGACCGGATGGGGCGGATGCGGACAGCATGTCGACGCCGTCTTGCGTTCCGTGCCCGCCGCCGATCGCTGCACCTGCGGTCAGGACACCGTCCCGGCCCGCGCCGAGCGTCGAAGCGTGCGTTCGCTCTTCCGTCGCTGACCTCGGTCACAACCATGGAGACGGTGTCCGAACCGGAACCGGCCGTAGCCGTCGGCCCCGACCCGGAGGCCGGGACGTGAGCCCCAGGGCCACGCCCCGGCCTCCGGTGCTGGGCCTGCGGGCCAACGCCGCGCAGTTCACCCTGTTGGTGGTGGTCAACGCCCTGGTGGGAGGCATGGTCGGTCAGCAACAGGCCGTGCTGCCGCTGCTTGCCGAGAACGAATTCGGGCTGAGCGGTTACACATTCATTTTCACCTACGTGACCGCCTTCGGGATCACCAAGGCCGCCGCGAACTACTTTGCCGGGACCTTCTCCGACCGCTACGGACGCAAACCCGTGCTGCTGGTGGGATGGTTGTTCGCCCTGCCGGTACCTCTCATGCTGATTCTCGCCACCGACTGGTGGTGGGTGGTAGCCGCGAACGTACTGTTGGGTATCAACCAGGGGCTCACCTGGTCGACGACCGTGGTGATGAAGATCGATCTGGTCGGTCCGGCCCGGCGCGGTCTGGCCATGGGACTCAACGAAGCTGCAGGTTACGGCGCTGTCGCCGTGACATCACTGTTCGCCGGTCACCTGGCCGAGCAATTCGGTCTGCGCCCGGCACCCTTCCTGTTGGGGCTCGCGTACACAGCCCTGGCGTTGGTGTTGTCGGGTTTCTTCGTGAAGGAAACTCGGGATCACGCACTGCTCGACGCCGGGCAACATGTGGCCCGCGCCGACGGGATCCACGATCACCTTCACGCCGACCTGACCGACCGTGAGATCGTGGCCCAGACCAGTCTTCGGGAACCCGCTCTGTCCTCGGCGAGTCAGGCGGGACTGGTCAACAACCTCAATTTCGGTCTCTCATGGGGATTGTTCCCCTGTTGTTCGCCACCGCGGATCTCGCCGTTGCACAGATCGGCCTGCTGTTCGCCCTTTATCCAGGAGTGTGGGGCGCGGGACAATTGGTCACCGGAGCCTTTTCGGACCGGATCGGCCGGAAGCACCTGATCACCGCGGGAATGGCCGCACAGGCCGCCGCCCTGGCGGTCATCGCGCTGAGCGACGCATTCGCGGGCTGGGCGACCGGCACCGTACTGCTGGGCGCGGGCACCGCCATGGTCTATCCCGCCCTGCTGGCCGTGATCGGCGACGTCGCCCACCCGGTCTGGCGAGGCAGGGCCGTCGGCGTCTACCGCGTCTGGCGCGATCTCGGCTACGCGGTCGGGGCAGTCCTCGGCGGGATCGTCGCCGACCTGATGGGTCTGCACGCCGCCGTCGGAGTCGCTGCGGCCGTCAGCGCAACCTCCGCGCTGATCGTCGCTCTCCGGATGTACGAAACACACCGGCCGGTCGCCGCTGCTCGGTAGCAGTCAAGGCGAGCCGGGCTCGTCCGGTGACGAGTCGACAGAGATCTCGGGCCCCGGACCGGTGGGGGCGGAGGCCGCGATACCGGCACGATCGAGGGCGTCCTCGGCGAGTGCGCGCCCCAGCGCGATCATCTCGGCCGCCTTGTGGAAGTCGAGACTTCGGCACGCGGTGCGCGGGACCTCCACGAGGATGTCGGGCGGATAGGCCGCCAGCTGGAACCGGGACAGCGCCGACTGCATGATGTCGAGCGACCGGTTCATCACCGCGACGCGTCCGAACTTCGGGATGAGCGCATCGTCGGCGTCGACGTCGCCAGTGTCCTCGGTGTCCTCCTCCGGCGGCTCGTCGTTCGCCGCATTGGTCGAGAACCGGTTGACCACCGACCGCACGATGTCGGTGTCGAGCATCTGGTTGGCGCTGCGCCGGAAACGTGCCTTCCATTCCTCGATGGGCCGTGCCTCGGAGCTGGCGTTCTCGGGTGATCGTGCCGAGCCCTGCTCCTCCCCACCGAGGCTGACTCCGATCGTGAGGTCGGCGGGCATGCCGACCGTCGGTGCGATCGGTAGGGGCGACAGGGTGCCGCCGTCGGTGAGGACGCGGCCGTTGAGTATCACCGGCGTGATGACACCGGGTATCGCGATGGACGCCCGGATCGCAGCGTGGACGGGACCTCGCTGGAACCAGACGGCGCGACCTGCTGCGAGGTCGGTGGCTACTGCGGTGAACGGAATCGGGAGTTCCTCGATCACCGCATCGCCGAGGATCTCCCGCATCTTGGACAGGATTCGTTCGGCGCGGATCGCGCCGGGGGCCGAGACCGACAGGTCGAGAAGGCGCACCACATCCATCTGGGACAGACCCGTGGCCCATTCGGTGTACGAGTCCATCGCGCCTGCCGCGTAGACGCCACCGACCAGCGCGCCCATCGAAGCGCCTGAGACTCCGACAATTTCGAGGCCACGTTCCTCGATCGCCCGGATGGCGCCGATATGGGCGTATCCGCGGGCACCGCCACTGCCGAGGGCGAGTGCCACGCGTGTCCGTCCGGCCATGGGTCCGATGGTACGCAGCACCCTCACCGATATCCGACGGGAGCGCAGTCGTCGTGTCGCGCACAGCGCCGGAGTTCGGAAGAATGTTCGGCGGTCGCACTGCACACTGGAGCCTGTGGGTGGATGGACGACATCGCGCCCCGTACCTATCAGCGAAGGAGCCGCATGCGTTTCGGACTGTTCGTTCCCCAGGGTTGGCGCCTGGACCTCGTCGGCATCGAGCCCTCCGATCAGTGGCAGGTGATGCGCGACCTAGCGGTCCGCGCCGATCGCGGCCCGTGGGAGTCGATCTGGGTGTACGACCACTTCCACACCGTCCCTGAACCCACCGACGAGGCCACCCACGAGGCATGGAGCCTCGTGTCGGCCTTCGCCGCCGTCACCGAGCGCGTGCGCATCGGCCAGATGTGTACCGCCATGGCCTACCGCAACCCCGCCTATCTCGCGAAGGTCGCGGCCACCGCCGACATCATCTCCGGTGGGCGCATCGAGATGGGGATCGGTGGCGGATGGTACGAACACGAATGGCGCGCATACGGTTACGGATTCCCGTCGCCGGGTGAGCGGCTGCGCCGACTCGACGAGGGCGTGCAGATCTTCCGACAGGCGTGGACCACGGGTTCCGCGACGTTCTCGGGTAGGCATTACACCGTCGACGGAGCCATCGTCCGTCCGCTTCCGCTGCAGGACGGCGGTATTCCGCTGTGGATCGCCGGCGGCGGCGAGAAGGTGACCCTGAAGATCGCCGCGAAGTACGCGCAGTACACCAACTTCGACGGCACACCCGAAGGATTCGCGCGCAAGTCGGAGATCCTGCGCGAGCACTGCGCCGAGGTCGGCACCGACTTCGACGCCATCGTGCGATCGGCCAACTACAACGTGGCGATCGGCCGCACCGAAGCCGAGGTGCAGGACCGGCTCGAGGCACTGCGGGCCCGTCTCGAACCGATCGTCGGAGCGGAGAAGGCCGACGGGGCGCTCGACGCCTTCCGGGGGATGCCCGCCGTCGGCACCCCCGAGCAGATCGTCGAGAACCTCACCGCGCTGAAGAAGCAGGGGCTCGAGTACGCGATCTTCTACGTTCCCGAGGCCGCCTACGACACCTCGGGGCTGGAACTGCTCGAGAAGGAAGTGCTCCCGCACCTCGCGTGATGCACACGACCCCTGAGAGCTGGAGGGGCCAGCCGGTCACGGGCCGTGTGGGTCGTCGGCCGACAATCCGGCGACCCACAACGTCCCGGGGCACGCCCCCGTCACCGCAGTTCGGGCGGCAGTTCCTTGCTCGCCAGTTCGAGGCGACGCTCGTCGGTGGCGTCGATCTGGTCCACCATCTTCAGCTTGTCCTTCAGCACGCGCCACTCCACCTCGGGGATCTGCGCGACCGCGTCGGCAATGATCTTCTGATCACGGGTACCCCAGGCGATCGGCATGGGGCCCACCATCTGCCAGACCCCCGAGTCGTTGCGGGTCGTGCGGTCGGACAGGACCGCGGCACACGGCACCCGCTCACCGATCGCGATCCGGTGACCCGGCACCGCCTCCACGTTGCGGGTGACCAGGGCGAAGTGCCGACCGGACGTCTCGGGCTTGGCGATGTCGACGAGCGCGAGCAGCGTCAGCCCGCGGGCACGCTCGGCGGCGACGACGGCCGGGACGAGAGGGCTGTCGCGGTAGAGCTGTTCGATGGTCCCCACCTTGCGCGGCGCCCACAGCGCCACCCACACCGACGTCGCGGCCGCAACCGCCAGCACGGCGGCGACGATGTACGCCCAGGCTTCGCCGAGCAGGAACAGACCCACCGCACCCGCGACGCACACCAGGCCGACGAATATCGCCGACCACCGCAGACGACGGACATCCGCGAGGGTCTGGTTCACGGCCTTGGCATGGGGCAGGTCCACAGGGAAGTCGAAGCGGCGCACGCCACCAGCTTATTGGAGCCCTTGGGCCGACCACTGTCGGCCTCCGGCGGCGAGCCCGACCACGACGGGCTCGAGCAGAATGCGCACAACGGCGCTTTCGCGCGCAACGGTGACTCGGTGAGGGACGTGGCCACACACTCTGCTGTAGCAGAGATCACACAACCCTCACGGCTTCGAGCCGGACCCCCACACCAGACCTCCGGTCGCGCCCGCGACCCGTGGTCGACGTGTGCCCGGACCGGCCCCGATCACGTCAGAAAGTGGGCACCGCCATGCTCGTCGTCCTCGGCTTCCTGATGGTCGCCACGTTCATGTACCTGATCATGTCGAAACGGGCCACCCCGGTCGTCGGCCTGATCCTGATCCCGGTCGCGTTCGGCCTGATCGCCGGAGCCGGCACCGACATCGGCGACATGATCGTCGACGGCGTCGAAAGTCTCGCCCCCACAGCGGCGCTGCTGTTCTTCGCGATCATCTTCTTCGGCATCATGATCGACGTCGGCCTGTTCGACCCCCTCGTGCGGCTCATCCTGCGGCTCGTGCGCGACGACCCGGCACGACTGGTGATCGGAACCGCTGTGCTGGCGATGGTCGTCTCCCTCGACGGGGACGGGTCCACGACGTTCATCATCACCACCTCCGCACTGTTGCCGCTCTACCTGAAACTGAAGGTCAGCCCGGTCGTCCTCACCGTCGTCGCGGGCCTGGCGAACGCCACGATGAACATCATCCCGTGGGGCGGGCCGACGGTCCGTGCAGCCAGCGCGCTCGGGTTGTCCCCGTCCGACGTGTTCGTCCCGATGATCCCGTCGCTCGTCGTCGGACTCGTGGTCGTGCTGGGCTTCGCTGCTCACCTGGGCTTCGTCGAACGTCGCCGTCTCGGAAAGCTCACGTGGAAGCCCGACCTGATGCCGCTCGGCGCTGGTCCGTCCGGAGTGGGTACGACGGTCGGAAAGGGCACCGATACGACCGACGGGGAGGTCGGTCGGTTGGCTGCCGGACTCGACCCCGACCGTCCGACCCTGCGTCCGCGTCTGCTGCCCTTCAACGCGATCCTCACGGTGGCGCTGCTCGTCGTCCTCGGCCTCGACATCCTGCCGATCCCCGTGCTGTTCATGATCGCCGCCGGTATCGCGCTGGCCGTGAATTTCCCTCGCGTCGTCGATCAGTCCGCCGCGATCGCACGCCATTCGTCGAGCATCGTGTCGGTCGTCGCGATGGTGTTCGCCGCCGCCGTCCTGACCGGCGTGTTCCAAGGCACCGGCATGGTCGAATCGATGGCGTTGTGGCTCACCGGCGTCGTCCCCGACGCACTCGGCCCGTTCCTCGCCGTCATCACCGGCCTGCTCAGCATCCCGATGACCTTCTTCATGACCAACGACGCCTTCTACTTCGGGGTGCTCCCGGTGCTGGCGGAGACGGCAGCGCAGTACGGCATCGAACCGGTCGAGATGGCGCGCGCATCGATCACCGGACAGCCCGTCCACATGCAGAGCCCGCTGGTCCCGGCGATTCTGCTGCTGGTGACCCTCGCCGGGGTGCCACTGGCCGACCATCACCGCAAGGTGCTGTGGCGCGCCGGAGTGGTGTCGGTCGTGATGCTCGTCGTCGGGGTGGTACTCGGGCAGATTCCGTTCGGATGAGATCGGCCCCGGGCCACACTGGACGGATGGGACGAACGGGAGCGACGCCGTGAAACTTCGCACCCAGGTACTTCTGCTCCAGTCCGCGGTGGTGGCGGTGGCACTCGGCATCGGATTCACGGTGTTCGCCACCACCACCGAGGACCGAGTCACCGACGAGCACGGTCAGCGGGCGCTCGCGATCGCACGGTCGGTGTCCGCGGACCCGACCGTGCGGGACGAGGTCGCACGCTATTCGGCCGCCGACGACGGGGTGGTTTCCCCGGACAACCCGGAACTCGCATCCGGTGCGGTGCAGGAGGCCGCCGAGGCCGTCCGCACCGCCACCGGAGCGTTGTTCGTCGTGGTCACCGACGACCAGGGACTCCGGCTCGCGCATCCCGATCCGGAGCAGCTCGGCCGGAGGGTGAGCACCGACCCCACCGAGGCACTCGCCGGACGGGAGGTCGTGACCAGCGAGTCGGGCACGCTCGGCGATTCGGTCCGGGCCAAGGTGCCGGTGACCGATCCCGTCTCGGGCAGGGTGGTCGGGGAGGTGAGCGTCGGCATCGCCACCGACCGGGTGCGCGCCGACCTGCGCAGCGACCTCGCCGATGCCGTCCTGATCGCGCTCGCAGCACTCGTGTGCGGTGCTGTCGGATCGTTGCTGCTCGCCAACCGCTGGAAGCGGCTCACTCTGGGACTCGAACCCGAACAGCTCACCGAGCTGGTCCGCGAACAGGAGGTCGTGCTGCACGGGATCTCCGACGGGGTCGTCGGCACCGACGCGCGCGGCAACGTCACCGTCGTCAACGCCGAGGCGCGTCGCCTGCTCGATCTCGACGACGGAATCGGTCGCAGTGTCGACACCCTCGGAATGACCCCGCGGTTGCTCGACGTGCTGCGCTCCGCGGAGGGCATCCCGGTCGCGGCGACCACCGGCGACCGGGTCGTCGTCGCCGTTTCGCGGCGTGTGGTGCGCGACGGCCGGGATCTCGGCACGGTGATGTCGGTGCGGGACCGGACCGACATCGAGACGCTCACGCGCGAACTCGACGCGGTCAAGGCGATGAGTACGGCACTGCGGGCCCAACGGCACGAGTTCGCGAACCGGCTCCACCTGCTCGACGGACTGCTCCGCCGGGGGCATGCGGAGCAGGCGCTCGAGTACATCGAACAGATCCTCGGTTCGGGTCCGCTCGGTGAACAGCTCGAGGGCATCGACGCGATCACCGACCCGTACCTGCACGCCTTCCTCGTCGCGAAGGCCGCGCATGCGCGCGAGCAGGGAGTCACGCTCGTGCTCGGCGAGAACACGTGGGCGCACGCCACCGTGCGGGCACCCGTCGACGTCACGACGGTGCTCGGCAACCTGCTCGACAATGCGATCGAGGCGGCACGCACGAGCGGGCGCGCTCCGGCCGAGGTCGAGGTGGAACTGATGGAGGACGGTGCCGACCTGCACGTGAGTGTCGCGGACACCGGCGACGGCGTCGATCCCGCGCTGCCCGACGTCTTCGCCGAGGGCGCAACGACCCGCAGCGATCCGACGGTGCCCGGTGGCCGGGGAATGGGGCTGGCGCTGGCACGGCGCATCGCGCGGCTGCACGGCGGCGACGTCGTGCTGGCGGACCGTGGCGGGCAGCGCACGCCGGAGAATCCGACCGGGGGTGCGGTCTTCCTGGCGACGCTGCCCGGGATGCTCGACGAAAGGGACACGGGATGGGCGGAACGGATCTGAAGGTCCTCGTCGTCGACGACGACTTCCGGGTCGCCGAACTCCACGCCTCCGTGGTCTCGGGTGTGGCGGGATTCGAGGTCTGCGCGGTCGCCGGGAGCATCGCGGCGGCCCGGGACGCCGTTCGGGCCGGTCCCGTCGATCTCGCCCTCGTGGACGTGTACCTACCGGACGGCTCCGGGATCGACCTGATCCGGAGCCTCGAATGCGACAGTTTCGTGCTCGGTGCCGCCGGCGAGGGCACGACGGTGCGCGCGGCACTCACCGCCGGTGCGCTGGTGTATCTGGTCAAGCCGTTCGCAAGCACCGAACTGGCCCGGCGGCTGGCGGCCTACGCGCAGTACCGCAGGGTCGTCGCGGGGGAGGAGCTCACCCAGACGGAGATCGACACGGCGCTGGCCGCACTGCGGCCGGTGTTGCCGGCCGCCCGCCCGGCACCCTCGCGTTCGATGACCGAAGAGCTCGTGATGCAGGCGCTCCGGGAATCACCGGAACCGATGTCGGCTGGGGAGGTGGCCGTGACGATCGGGGTGTCGCGCGCGACCGCACAGCGCTATCTCGCGGCGCTCGTCGCGAAGAAACGCCTGCGGATGCAGTTGCGCTACGGCACCACCGGCCGCCCCGAACAGGAATACCGGCCGCAGTGACACGAAGTCCCTGTGACGCGTCGCGCAGGGACGCTCCGCGTCAGCCGATCTGCGGTCCGAGCAGGTCGTCGGCGTCGGTGATCCGGTACGCGTAACCCTGCTCGGCGAGGAACCGCTGGCGATGCGCGGCGTATTCGGCGTCGAGGGTGTCGCGCGAGACCACGGAGTAGAAGTGGGCCTGCCCGCCGTCGTGCTTCGGACGCAGCAGCCGCCCGAGACGCTGGGCCTCCTCCTGACGCGAGCCGAAGGTGCCCGACACCTGGATCGCGACCGAGGCCTCCGGCAGGTCGATGGAGAAGTTCGCGACCTTCGACACGACGAGCACCTTCAGCTCGCCCGACCGGAACCGGTCGAACAGCGCCTCGCGTTCCTTCGTCTTCGTCGAACCCTTGATGACCGGGGCGTCGAGCGCTTCACCGAGCTCGTCGAGCTGATCGATGTAGGCACCGATGATCAGTGTCGGGGCGTCCTGGTGCTGCTCGAGGATCGACTTCACGACCGGGATCTTGGTGCGCGCGGTCGAGCACAGCTTGTACCGTTCCTCGGGCTCGGCGACCGCGTACGCCATGCGCTCGGCGTCGGTGAGGGTCACGCGGACCTCCACGCAGTCGGCGGGGGCGATCCAGCCCTGGGCTTCGATGTCCTTCCACGGCGCGTCGAACCGCTTCGGGCCGATGAGCGAGAAGACGTCGCCTTCGCGTCCGTCCTCGCGCACGAGGGTCGCGGTGAGACCGAGGCGGCGGCGGGACTGCAGGTCTGCGGTCATACGGAAGACCGGCGCCGGCAGCAGGTGCACCTCGTCGTAGATCATCAGCCCCCAGTCGCGGGAGTCGAACAACTCGAGATTGCGGTATTCACCCTTCGACTTGCGGGTGATCACCTGGTAGGTGGCGATGGTGACCGGGCGGATCTCCTTCTTCTCGCCCGAGTACTCGCCGATCTCGTCCTCGGTGAGGGAGGTGCGGGCGATCAGCTCGCGCTTCCACTGGCGCCCGGCGACCGTGTTCGTCACGAGGATGAGCGTCGTCGCGCCGGCCTTCGCCATCGCGGCCGCGCCGACCATCGTCTTACCGGCACCGCACGGCAGCACCACGACACCCGAGCCGCCCGACCAGAACGAGTCGGCGGCCAGTTCCTGGTAGTCGCGCAGGTGCCAGGGGTTCGTCTCGAAGTCCAGCGAGATCGAATGGGCCTCGCCGTCGACGTACCCCGCTAGGTCCTCGGCCGGCCAGCCGATCTTCAGCAGCATCTGCTTGACGCGTCCGCGCTCGCTCGGATGCACGATCACGGTGTCGTCGTCGATGCGCGCACCGAGCATCGGGGCGATCTTCTTGTTTCTCAGGACCTCGGCGAGCACCGCCCGGTCGAGGCTGACCAGGGTCAGGCCGTGGGCGGGGTTCTTGACCAGCTGGAGGCGCCCGTAGCGGCTCATGGTGTCGACGATGTCGACGAGCAGCGCCTGCGGGACGGCGAACCGGGAATGCGAGACCAGCGCGTCGACGACCTGCTCGGCGTCGTGACCGGCGGCACGGGCGTTCCACAATGCCAGCGGCGTCACCCGGTAGGTGTGGATGTGCTCGGGGGCGCGTTCGAGCTCGGCGAACGGTGCGATCGCCTGCCGCGCCTCGTTCGCCCCGTCGTGATCGACCTCGAGGAGCACGGTCTTGTCGGACTGGACGATGAGCGGTCCGTCGGCCACGAGTGCCTCCTGTGGATGGAAAGTAGAACTTTCCCATTCTCCAGGTTCGGGCCGTACCGCGCCACCACGACGGTGTACGGCCGTGCGTTCCCGCCACGGGGGAACGCACGGCCGACCGGTTTCACGGCGTACTCAC
Source organism: Rhodococcus sp. 852002-51564_SCH6189132-a (assembly GCF_001665495.1). NCBI lineage: Bacteria > Bacillati > Actinomycetota > Actinomycetes > Mycobacteriales > Nocardiaceae > Rhodococcus > Rhodococcus sp. 852002-51564_SCH6189132-a. The sequence continues at coordinate 76,907 of NZ_LZMJ01000070.1, read as the reverse complement.
CGTGCGAGCGACTGCCGCACCTCCATCACGCACACCAGCGCCTCGGAGATACCGGACCGGTAGCCGGCGTCTTTCTCGGAGGTGGGAGGTCTCGAATCCAGTTCCGATTCGAGTCGTTCCTGGATCTTGTCCAGGGCATGCAGCGTCCGCTTCATTCCAGTACCGATTTTCTCTTTTCTCAGGCCGGCTGTTTCATCGCGCCGGCACGCTCGTCGAGAACGAACACCCGTGCACGCGCCAAGGCGGCGCGATATCCGTGCCGCTGTGCGTCGGTGCCCGTTTCCCGACCGGACAATCCACTTATCTTGTCGTACAGCGCTTCGAGCGCTGCGATTTCGAGATCCATGGCCTGCAACCGGATTCAGCTCCGCTTCCGCTTACGAATGAACTCGCCGGCTTCGGCGGCCTTCTGCCGCTTCTCCTGACGACGTTCCTTCAGGGACTTCGCTGGCTTCTTCGAATTCTTGCCCTTGTCGGCCATTGTCACTCCATCTTCGATGAACAACCACTCGACAAGACCACACCATACGTCATTTCCCGGAAAAAGCCAGTCGCTCGAATTATTCTGTGCGCCATCCGAACACGGCGCTGAAATGTTCCGTACTCCGGTGTCCGGAGTTGATTTCACCGTGCGCTGATCCCTGTCGGGAAGTTCCGCGCGGCCGATACCGTCACCGGCGATGCTGTGCAGACAGAGGACGTCCACAGCCCGGGCGGACGGGGGAGAGCGATGGGCCGGACCGTGATCGCAGGCCGCAGTGCCTCGCGTCGCGAACACCGTGCGTGTCGTGTCGTCCACCGATCGCGGTTCCGTGGCTGTCCGCACGGTCGCTGTTCTCCGTACCGTGACCGCTGATTTCGGGACTGCGGTTTCCGGGACTGCTGTCCTCGCGGTCGGGCCCGCGCTCGGGTTCCCGCTCGTCTTCCGGTGGCGCACGTCGGCGTATTCGCGCGATGTCGCGCCCCTCATCTTCGCAAGGAGTTCTCATGATCGTGTCCTCACTCGTGCGCTCTCGAAGATCGCGCGCTCCGATCGTCGTCGCGGCCGCACTGAGCGTCGTGCTCACCGGGTGCGCCGGCGGTTCGACCGGGGGATTGGCCGCCGACGCCGAAATCCCCGAGGAGATTCCACCGGGGACGTCGTTGAGCATTGCCGTCAAGCCCACCCGTATCCAGCTCGAAGCGACCGGTCGTATCGACGAGTTGCCGTTCACGGTGTCGGACTGGCCCGACGTCTCGGCCGGTCCCGACGTCATCCAGGCGTTCCGCGGCGACGCCGTCGACCTCGCGGTCAATGCGGCGATTCCTCCCATCCAGGCCCGTGCCACCGGGCTCGACGCCAGGATCGTCGCCGTACGCGAGAAGGATTCGCCGCAGTACTCGCTCGCGACGGCACCCGGTACAGACATCGATTCGTTGGACGACCTGCGCGGCAGGAAGATCGCGTTGTCGCCGGGGCAGGCCCAGGGTGTCGTCGTGCTCCGGACGCTGAAGTCGGCCGGAATCGGTCTCGACGAGGTGGAATTCGTCGAACTACCGAGCACGCAGTTCCTCACGGCGCTCCAGGCGAAACAGGTCGACGTCGCACCGCTGGCGGAACCTACCCTCACGAAGTACCTGAACCAGTACGAAACCGAGGGCGCGCGAGGGGTGTTCACGCCCGAGGTCGACGCGTTGAGTGTTCTGTGGGCTCCGGTGTCCGTGCTCGAGGATCCTGCGAAGGTCGCGGCGATCAAGGAATTCATCCCGTTGTGGGCACAGGGTGACGTCTGGGCGTGGGAGAACCGGGACGAGTGGATCCGGAAGTACTACGTCGAGAGCGAGGGGGTGTCGTACGAGGACGGCAGGCGGATCGTCGAAACCGTCGGCCAGAAACCGGCATATCCCATCGACTGGGACTCCGCGATCGAATGGACGCAGGAGACCTCGGAACTGCTCGACGAGGCCGGATGGTTCGACGAGTTCGACGTCGAGCAGATCTTCGATCGCAGATTCGAAACTATTGCCGCGGAGTCGGTTCCGCAGGAGTACCGGAAGGGGTCGGACTCGTGACCGGCACACTGACACGGCCGGTGGAGGTCGGCGCCCGCCCACCGGACCCCACCGATCAGCCACCGACGGAGGGGATCAGGCCGCTCCGGCGGCTCGGTCTCCGCAAGGCCGTCCCGTTCTCGCGCATGACCGGCGTGGTTCTGCTGCTCGTCGTGTGGGCGATCGGGTCGGGTGCCGGATGGATCGACGACCGCAAGCTCTCCGCTCCCTGGACAGTGGTGACCAGCGCGGTCGAACTCGTCTCGGAAGGAACTCTGCAACAACACATCCTGGCATCGTTGAGCCGTGCCGTGCTGGGCTTCGTGATCGGATGTGTCATCGGCACCGCGCTCGCGCTCGCATCCGGCCTGACGCGCACCGGTGAAGCACTGATCGACGGCCCCGTGCAGTTCAAGCGTGCGATCCCGACGCTGGGTCTCATCCCGCTGCTGATCCTGTGGCCCGGCATCGGCGAGACCTTCAAGATCACGGTGATCGCACTCGGGACGGTCGTGACCATCTACATCCAGACGCACAACGCTCTCACGGCCCTCGAACAGCGCTACGTCGAACTCGCCGAGGTCCTCGCTCTCACTCGCGCACAGTTCGTGTGGAAGGTGGTGCTGCGAGGAGCGCTGCCCGGATTCTTCCTCGGTCTGCGCCTGGCGGTGACCGGTGCGTGGCTCACCCTGATCGTGGTCGAGAGCATCAACGCCGTGAGCGGCCTGGGCAAGATGATGTTCAACGCCCAGAACTACGGTCAGCCGGACGTCATCCTCGTCGGATTGCTCGTCTACGGCATCTTCGGTCTGGCATCCGACGCCGGTCTCCGGTTGGTCGAGCGTCGGGCGCTCGCCTGGCGGAAGACGCTGGGCGGATGAGCGCCGTACGCATCCGCGGCCTGACCCGCGGCTTCGGCGACCGGAACGTGCTCGACGGGCTCGACCTCGAGATCCCCGACGGACAGTTCGTCGCCCTGCTCGGCAGGAGCGGATCCGGGAAGTCCACCCTGCTGCGTGCGCTCGCCGGCCTCGACTACGACGTGGAGATCCGCGGCGGCGCCCTCGCGGTACCGGAGAAGGTCTCCGTCGCCTTCCAGGACTCCCGCCTGCTGCCCTGGCTGCGCGTGCTCGACAACGTCACGCTCGGGCTCGACAGGCAGGGCAGGAGCCGGGGATCCGAGATGCTGGCCGAGGTCGGCCTGGCCGGGCGCGAGGACGCCTGGCCGCTCGAACTCTCCGGCGGGGAGCAACAGCGTGTCGCGCTGGCCCGGGCCCTGGTGCGGGAGCCGCAGTTGCTGCTCGCCGACGAGCCGTTCGGCGCGCTCGACGCCCTGACCCGCATCAGGATGCACGGACTGCTCGACGATCTCGTCCGCGCGCACCGTCCCACCGTGCTGCTCGTGACTCACGACGTCGACGAGGCGATAGTGCTCGCCGACCGGATCGTCGTGCTGGACGAAGGGCGCATCGCCGTCGACTGCCACGTGGATCTCGACAAGCCCCGTTCCATCACAGATCCCGGTTTCCGGGACATCCGTGAAGACCTCCTCACCGCCCTCGGTGTCATCACGCAACTGTGACGAAAGACCTTTCACGACAGGAGAAGGCATGACCGATCGTCGATTGCACCTCAACGCCTTCCTCATGCCCGTCGGCCATCACGAAGCGGCCTGGCGTCTGCCGGAGAGCGACCCGAACGCGAATCTCGACATCCAGCACTACATCTCGCTCGCCCGCACCGCCGAGCGTGGCAGGTTCGATTCGGTGTTCCTCGCCGACAGCCCCGTGCTGTTCGCGAATCCCGAACGGCGTCCGAGCGGCAAGCTCGAACCCACGATCATCCTCACCGCGATCGCGACGGCCACCGAGCGGATCGGTCTCATCGGGACCGCGTCGACGACCTACAACGAGCCCTACAACCTCGCGCGTCGATTCGCATCGCTGGATTTCGTCAGCGGGGGACGGGCCGGCTGGAACATCGTCACTACCGCCGGTGACGACGCCGCTCGCAATTTCGGTCTCGACGGCGTGCCGGCGCACAAGAGCCGCTACGCGCGGGCCGCCGAGTTCGTCGAGGTGTCGACCAAGCTGTGGGACAGCTGGGAGGACGACGCGATCGTCGCCGACAAGGAGGCGGCGATCCACGCCGACTCCGCGAAGGTCCACACCTTCGAACACGAGGGAGAGTTCTTCTCGGTGGCCGGGCCGCTCAACGTGCCGCGGTCGCCGCAGGGCTATCCGCTGCTCGTGCAGGCGGGCTCGTCGGAGAACGGCAAGGACTTCGCCGCGCTGTACGCCGAGGCGATCTTCACTGCTCAGCCCACCTTCGAGGAGGGCAAGGCGTTCTACGACGACGTGAAGGATCGGGTCGGCAAGGTCGGCCGCGACCCGCGGCAGGTGCTGATCCTCCCGGGCATCGTGCCCGTCATCGGCGATACGGAGAATGAGGCACGCGAACTCGACGCCGAACTGGCCCGGCTGATCTCGCCCGAGTACGCGCGCCACCAGCTCGCCGACCGGTTCGGGTTGCGGCCGGAGCAGCTTCCGCTCGACGAGCCGCTGCCGGAGAACCTGCCGTCCGAGGACGAGATCGAGGGAGCCAAGAGCCGGTACACGCTCATCGTGCAGCTCGCGCGACGGGAGAACCTCACGGTGCGGCAGCTCATCGAACGACTCGGCGGCGGTCGCGGCCATCGAACCTTCGCGGGCACGGCCGAGCAGGTGGCCGACACGATCGAGCACTGGTTCCACAGCGGCGCGGCCGACGGCTTCAACATCATGCCCGCCGTGCTGCCGTCGGGGCTCGAGAAGTTCGTCGACGGTGTGGTGCCGATCCTGCAGGAGCGCGGTCTGTTCCGCACCGAGTACACCGAATCCACCCTGCGTGGGCACTACGGGCTCCCACGGCCGGAGAACCAGTTCACCGTCGGCGGGGCGTTCGTGGGGTTCGCGACGCAACGCTGAGCCTCTCCGCCCACGGGCCGGTGGTGGGCGGTTCCAGGCGATGCTCGATCAACCGCACCCGGGTCCGTCGTCAGTCGACCAGCGCCACCGACGTGACGCGGTGCAGGACGAAGCTGCGCACCGAGCCGGTCGCCGGGTCGAAGGCCTGCACCTGCCCGCCGCCCACCGACACCGGATCGACGATGCGGCGCGTCGCCACACCCTGAGCGTCGACGTAGCCGAGGGTGACGCTGCGCTTGCCGTGCACGGCCAGTTGCAGCAGCGCGAGCGTCGCCGCACCGCCGGACCGGCTGCCGTCACCACGTGCCGAGGCCGTCGGTGTCGCGGACTCCGCACGGTCGCCGGCGCGCAGCGTGCGCACGAGGGTGTCGAGCTGCTCGTCGCTCGGCGCGGTGGGCCCGGCATAGCGGGCCCGGGCACGCGGCATCGCGACGCGGGCACCCCGGGGCCGTAGATCCACGATCGCTCCCGATGCGTCCTCCCCGGCGGGAGCGAAACCAGCGGCGCGCAGCTCGGTGAGCACCTCGGCAAGAGGCGCCTGCGAGATCGCGACGGTCGGGGCGACCGCGCGCAGGGCGAGCGTGGCGGCGACCGGGGCGGACAGTACCTCGGTGAGCAGAGCCGGATCGTCGGCGCGGACGAAGGACGTCGCCACACCGGCCCGCAGGCGTCCGTGGCGACGCGCGACGTCGTCGATCAGGTAGGTGAGCGACTGCGGCACCGGGGTGCGCGAATGCGTCGCGAACAGGCCGTGCAGGTCGCTCGCGCCGAGCCCGGCGTCGAGCGCGCGCCGGATACTGCTCTCGCCGATCCGGTAGACGGTCGCGGCACCGGCCGATTCGACGTCGGCGACGAGCGCGATCCGCTCGCCGAGTTCGGGGACGAGCGGTCCGGGGGCGACGACCGTGAGGTCGGCCTGGACGAGCACGTAGTCGACGGGTTCGGGGAGCACCGCTGCCATCTCGGCCTCGGCGTCGCCGCCGTGCAGCAGCGCCTTGCCCGGCGACGCGAGCATGCCGTGCGCGACGAGACCGAGTGTCGTCGCCTCGCGCACGGTCTCCACGACGCTCGTCGTGTCGAAGCGACTCGCCCAGCGAGGACGACGCCACGCCGCAGCGGTACGCAGGTCGGCGACGTCCGTGCCCGCCGCCGGCACGTCGGAGAGGGCGTCGAGCAGCAACCGTCGGTCGCGGGCGGCAGTAGGGGACTTCACCTCGTCGGACAGCGCGGCGACCGGCTTGTCGTTCTGGTCGCGCCGGCCGATCAGCCAGGGCCGGCGCGGCAGATCGAGCCAGGCACCGGCGAGCACGGCCCAGCGGTAGGCGGGGGAGGACGCGAGCCACGCGTCGGTGGCGGTGGTCGGTGCCCAGTGATCGTCGTCCCCCGGTGTCGGCGGATCGGGGAGGCCCCGCGCGATCAGACCGGCACCCGCGAGGACCTCGACGACGAGCGCCGTCTCGTCGTCGTCGAGTCCGACCGCCTTCCCGATGCGATGCAGTTCGCGGACACCGAGCCCACCGGCCTTGAGGACGGGGGCGGCTTGCGCACCGAGGGTGTCGAGAACGTCTTCGCAGTGCCGCAGCAGTTCGAGGGCGGCGCCGCCGGCGGTCGCATTGACGTCGGCGGTCGATCGGGTGGGTTTCGGTGCGCGCGGGGGAGCGAGCGCCGCCGGATCGAAGGGAGCGTCGTCGCGCAGTGCCTGGCCCACCCGGTGGGGGAGTTCGACGGTCTCGTCGTCGATGCGGAAGAGCAGTCCGGCGGCGAGCAGTTTCTGCACGGGCCGGTCGGCGGGGGTGTCCGGTGCGGCGTCGCGGGTCCGACCGATCGGGGACGTACGCGACAGGGTGTCGAGGATGCTGCGCTGCTCGGGCGGAAGAGCCGCGAGGAGGTCGTCGAGCTCCTGCCGGGACGGTCCGGTGACGTCGCCGGTGCGTCCGACGCGCCACGGAACGGCGTCCACGGCGGCGGCGACGAGACGCAGTTCGTCGGTGGACCCCCACACGAGCAGCAGCGAGCGCAGGGTGGACAGGATCCGGTCGAGATTCCTCGCGCTGATGCGGCCGGAGACCTCGTCGAGCACGGCGGCGCGGGAGACGGGGGTGTCCACCGCTCCGAGACGGGCCAGCACCTCGATGATCCCGAAGGCGGCGGTGTCGAGTTCGTCGGCCGCACGGAACACCGAGGCGCGTTGCTGAGCCCGGCTCGCGAGCACGTTCATGCTCGCCGGTGGCGGCACTACGAGATCCGGACGGGCGCGCAGCGTGGCGGCCAGATCCGTGTCGCGTCGACCTGCCAGCCAGCGGGCGAGGGAGTCCGAGGCGGTGTCGGGAGCGGGCGTGGTCGGGGACATCCCCTCCAGATTAGAGACCTGCGGTAGCAGGCCCCGAACTCACCTGCCAAAATGAGCGCATGGCTACCTCTTCGAAAAAGCATTACGTCGACCACGGATGGCCCGAGCTGGCCGACGGTGAGCACGCTGTCACCGAACTGTCGTCCACGCGTTCCGGTCCGCTCTCCCCGTACGGTGAGGACACCGTGTTCCCGTTGCCGGTCGAGGACCTGCCCTACACGCATCCGAAGACGGTGATCAACCGCTGATCCGATCGCGGATCACCGAACAGACTCTTCCGTACGGCGCCCGGTCCCTTCGTGGGGGCCGGGCGTCGTCGTGTGTGAGGGATGAACGAAGGTCGTCCGCATATGCGGAAGGGCCTCGCACCGTTCACGGTGCGAGGCCCTTCCGGGATGTTCGGGGTGTTACTGCGGGAGCACCGCGCGAACGGCGTCCAGGATGTTCGGGTCGAGCTCGACACCGGCGTCCTGGAGTGCGGTGACGCCCTGCTCGAAGCCGGCCAGGATGCCCTGGACCTCGGCGGGGACAGCGGGGGTCTCCGGAAGCTGCGGGACAGCGTTCTGGATGGCCGGCGCAGGGGTCTCGGCGGGCGCTGCGTCGACGGAGCGCTGCGTGGGCGCGCTCGACAGGCCGAGGCTCGACGAGCAGGAGGGCCATGCGCCCCAGCCCTGGCCGGCGAGGACACGCTCGGCGACGGCGATCTGCTGCTCGCGGCTGGCCTGGCTGGCCGAGGCGGCGTATTCCTGGCCGCCGTAGGCGTTCCAGGTGCTCGGCGAGAACTGCAGGCCACCGTGGTAGCCGTTGCCGGTGTTGATTCCCCAGTTGCCGCCGGACTCGCACTGTGCGAGGCGGTCCCAGTCGGAGTCGGGGGCGGCAGCGGCCGTGCCGCTGAACGCGACACCCGTGACGCCGAGGACTGCGCCCGTCAGCGCGAACTTCGCGACGGTACGACCGGTATTGGTGGGCTTGCGATGGCGTCCGCTCATGTCGGTTCCGTGTTCCTCTCCGTACGCACCTACGAGGTCAGCTGTCGGGTTCGGGCTGAAGAGGTCGCCCGGCCGTGTCGCTCCGTTGGGAGCGCCTTCGGCTTCACCCCGAGGACCGTCGCACTTGCGTCGGCCCGGGCCTCCTGGACACCGTCCGGCTGTGGGCCGATCGGTTCCTGGGAGACCGGTGGGTCCCCCGTTTCCTGTCCCCTGTGGATCGTTCGTCGGGACTTCCGGAACCACGGGACAGGAATTTGGCGCGGCGGTTCCGGACCGGTCGAGCCAGGCGGTTCGACCGGACATGACGGTAACGGTTCCGAGGGCGAAGTGTCACCAATTGATAACGCGCCGATTCGTGTGGCGACAGACGTGTGTGGCGCGGACCGGGGAATGAAGTCCCAGGTAGTGGGGTCCGGGTACCCGAAATTTCGTTTCGAGTCCTGCTCGTTATCGGCTCGTTATGTGAGAAAGATCACATGTAACTCGGGCGGGCATCCACATGAACGATCTCCTTCCCCAGGGGCATCAGGGAGATCGGGATCATCTTCAGGTTGGCGACGGCGAGCGGGATGCCGATGATCGTGACGGCCATGGCGAGCGCGGTGGCGATGTGGCCGAGGGCCAGCCAGATACCGGCCACCAGGATCCAGATGACGTTGCCGATCAGCGACATGGTGCCGGCCGTCGGCTTGTCGACCGTCGTCTTGCCGAACGGCCAGAGCGCGTAGATACCGATCCGGAACGACGCGATGCCGAACGGGATGGTGATGATGAGGATGCAGCAGATCAGACCTGCCGCGAAGTAGCCGAGCGCGAGCCACAGCCCGCCGAAGATCAACCAGATGATGTTGAGCAGGATCCTCATGTCCGGTCTCCGTTCCGAGCGCGCCGGCCCGAGCGCAGCGCGAAGGCGATGGCGAGGGCGAAACCCAACGGCCATGCGAGGGTCAACAGATACAGCGCGAGTCCGGGCGTGCCGTCGGTGACCGCCGGAATGAGGAAGATGGCGACGACCGCCACCACACCGACGACGAAGCAGGCGATCGCGGCCTTCAGGAGGCCGTTACGCGGGGCGGCAGACGAATCCGAAGATGAAGTACCCACGTGACCACGGTAGTCGCCGCAAGGACGGACGGTGACGTCCGGGAGCGGGAAGACGATTCGGGGGCGGACCCACCTCTGCGGGTACACTGACAGGTGTCTACGCGTCCCGCTCGACCGAGCGGGGCGCGTTGTTTTGCATGGTAAACGGGTTGCCCCACTGTGGGGCACAGCTTTCGAGGAGCAGGTGAGCGCGGTGCCGACCGGCAAGGTGAAGTGGTACGACGTCGAGAAGGGCTTCGGCTTCCTGTCCCAGGACGAGGGTGAGGACGTCTACGTCCGCGCCTCGGCACTGCCGGAGGGAGTGGAAGCGCTCAAGCCCGGTCAGCGCGTCGAGTTCGGTATGGCGGTGGGCCGCCGGGGTCCGCAGGCGCTGAAGGTCGAGCTCCTCGAGCAGCCCACGTTGCGGCAGGGTCGCCGCGAGGCTCCCGCCCAGCAGAAGCGCCGCGCGCCGGACGAACTGCACGGCATGGTCGAGGACATGATCAAGCTGCTCGAAGCAGCGGTCCAGCCCGATCTGCGGCGCGGGCGTTACCCCGACCGCAAGACCGGGCAGCGCATCTCCGAGGTCATGCGGGCGATCGCGCGCGAGCTCGATCACTAGGGACGAACCACGACGGGCCGTCCTCGCACACGGCGAGGACGGCCCGTCGTCGTATGCGGGGTCGGGACTCAGAACGTCTTGACGGCCCACACGGCGTGCGCGATCGGTTCACCGGCCTCGTCGACGACGGCCGACGGCAGCTGGATCTCCACTCCGAGCAACTGCAGCTCCGGGGAGCTCTCCACGGTGTGGGTGCGGCGTGCACCGGCCTCGAACATCGCGCCGTCGATGTAGGTCTGCCCGGTCTGCGTGTCGCCGTAGACGGTGAGGATGCGCCACGGAGCATCGGCGATCTCGTTCGGAAGCGACAGCTGCAGCGGGTAGCCGGCCGGCACGTCGAGCTGACCGATCGGGTTCTCCACGCAGTCCTCGAGATAGAGATTGCAGTGCTGCGCGGGATCGACCGTCACGGTCTTTCCCCGTGCGTACGCGGTGATGGTGGGGAGCGTGGGCTCGGCCGAATCGACCAGTTTCCACACCGTGGCGGCGACTCCCGCTACCACGACCACCAGGGCCACCAGCAGCAGCGCGAGAGTCTTCTTCGTCCGGGCCTGCAACTCAACTGTTCCAATCTTCGGTGGGGGATCCACCGGCGCGCCTCCGCCCGGCAGCCGTCTCGGTGGAGACGCGTTCGGGTCGACGGCCGCCGAATCCCGGCAGCAATGTCCCCCCACGGTATGTCAGCACCGTCTGCGCGAATCCGAGAACCAGCACGACGGAGACCACAGCGAACCCGAGCCACAGTTCGGTCGGCAACAGCACACCCATCGCTCCGCCGAACACCCAGCTGAGCTGGAGAACCGTCTCGGACCTGCCGAATCCGGACGCGATGGACTCCTCGGGAAGGTCCTGCTGGAGCGATGCGTCGAGCGAGACCTTGGCCAGCGCGCTGGCGCACGCCGCCACGAGCGCCGCCAGCGCGGCGGCCAGGACGTTGCCGGTCGCAGCGACGACGGCGGACACGACGACGACCGCGGCGGTGCACCGCACGACGATGAGAGCGGGCCGTCCGAGCGCGAGTCGCGCTCCGGTCGCGTTGCCCGCGAAGTTGCCGACCGCGGCGGCGGCACCGACACCACCGAGCATCGCGGCCTGCATGAGCGGATCCTGTCCGGTGGTGTTCTTCGCGACGAACGCCATGAACAAGGTCAGGAAGCCGGTGAGGATGCGGATCGTGCCGTTGCCCCACAGTCCGGTCACCACCGCCCGTCCCAGCGGCTGCTTCCGTTTCCCGGACTTGGTGACGATCACCTCGGTCACGGTGTCGGCGTTCAGCACCTCGGTGCGCGCGTCGGAGCGGTGGTACGACAGCGTCGCCGGCACCTCACCCTCGGTGACCTCGACCCAGGCGGGGATACGCATGCTCAGATAGGCGCCGAATGCGGTAATCCCGGCGCACAGCCACAGTGCGCCCGACGAACCGAATGCCCATGCCGCGGCCGCCGCGATCGCGCCGGCACCGATCGTGCCGCCGACCAGGCCGAAGACCGTCAACCGGGAGTTCACCCGCACCAGATCGATCTCCGGTGGCAGGACTCTGGGTGTCACCGCGGATTTGAGCACCGCGAACGATTTGCTCAGCACCATCATGCCGAGCGCCGCCGGATACAACAGCCAGCTGTCGAAGTTGAACACCAGCACTACCGCGAGCACCGTGCGCAGCGCGAAGGACGTCGCCAGCGCGACGCGACGACCGTGCTGCAACCTGTCGAGCAGCGGCCCGATGAGCGGGGCGATGATCGCGAACGGCGCGATCGTGATGAGCAGATACAACGCGACCTTCGTCCTGTCCTCACCGGTGGCCGCCGAGAAGAACAGGGTGTTCGCGAGCGCGACGGCGATGGCCGCGTCGGAGGCGAAGTTCGCCATCGTCGCGTAGGTGAGCGCCGTCAGGCCCGACTTGTCGGCGCCGTCGGCCGTGGCCGCTCGGCGGAAGGTCGCGATGCCCTTCGAGGTGAGTTCGCGGCTGCGCAGGGCCGCCACCCGCGTCACCGTCAGTTTCCGCGGCATGCGCGGAGCGCGCGGTGAGTCGGTCTCGGACGAGGACTCCGCCCGACCGGCCGCCGACGCACCCGGCGGTCGGCGCGGATGGTCGACGGGATGCAGGGGCGGCAGGGGAGTGCGACGGCCCGAGACGCGGCGCGGAGGCGGATAGTTGCTGTACCCCGGATGCTGCGAACCCGGGACACGGCCGTCTCCTCCCTCGGGGGCGGGTCGCTCGTCCGGTTCGGTCACGTCTTCGATTCTTCCCCACGCGATAGCGGCTGTAACACAAGGGCGGCACGTGGCCCGAGTGACGCGTGCCGCGATCGGTATGCCACCCGGATCACTCCACGAAACGCACTTCGAACAGCGTCGGCCAGTACTTGCCCGTCACCAGGAACCGATCGGTCCCGGGGATCCGTGCGATGCCGTTGAGGACATCCACATCGGCTCCCGCGGGCAGCCGATCACGCAGCGGAGCCGCGTCGACCCGGGCCTCCACACGGCCCGAGGCCGGATCGATCAGCACGATCTCGTCCGTCTGCCACACGTTCGCCCAGACCCTGCCGTCCTCGGCGCACTCGAGTTCGTTGAGCTTCGACACGGCACGTCCGTCCCGGTGCACGGTGACGCGCCCGAGTTCGTCGAAGGTGACGGGGTCGCGGAAGATAAGCTCGGCCGAGCCGTCGCTCATCACCAGACGGCCGGGTTGCGCGCACAGCCCCCAACCCTCGCCGTCGTAGTCGACCCGGCGCTTCTCGAGCAGGGTGTCGCGGTCGCGGAGGACGGCCGTGCCGTCCTTCCAGGTCAGCTGCCACACCTCGTCGCCGACCACGGTGATGCCCTCACCGAAGAGGTCGTCGAGGACGGGTTCGCGGGTGCGCTCGGTCTCGGCGAGGGTGACGGTCCCGCCGTCGAGGTCGACCTCTCGGGCCGACACCCACGAGCGCCCGGCCCGGCCGGTGCCTTCGAGCAGTTCGCCCTCGTCGATCTCGAGGCCCTGGGTGAACGCCTCCGGATCGTGGGGGTGCGTGGCGACGACTTCCACACCGAGTTCGGTGGCGGGTGGACCGGGTTCGGCGACGAGATCGTCGCCGCATCCGGCGGTGGTGACGCAGACGACCGTCGCGACCGCGGCCGAGAGGAGAAGACGGGGCACGCGCCCATCCTGCACCTCGCGTGTGAACGGTGCCTGTACGACCTTCCGCGACCCGCAGGCGCCGGAGCAGACAGGTCAGGCAGAATGGGGGTCGTGAGTGTTGCCTCTGCTTCCACTTCCCGAGGAACGAACCCCGTGGTCGATCCGGCGGTGCGTTCCGTGCTCGCCGACGCCGTCGACCTCGCTCGGGCCGCACTCGACGAACTTGGAGACGGTGGAGTCGGCGCCTATCTGGGCGTGACGCGCGAGGACGAGTGCTCGGCCACCCATCGTTTCGCCTCGGAGCTGCCGGGTTACCGCGGTTGGCAGTGGGCCGTCGTCGTGGCCGCCGCCCCGGATTCGGATCGGGTGACTGTGAGCGAACTCGTGCTCCTGCCCGGTCCCGACGCGCTCGTCGCCCCCGCGTGGGTGCCGTGGAGCGAGCGGATCCGTCCCGGCGATCTGGGTCCCGGCGACCTGCTGGCTCCCGCTCCCGACGACGTGCGCCTGGTTCCCGGCTACATGCTGTCCGGCGACCCCGAGGTCGATGAGACCGCCCTCGAGATCGGGCTGGGCCGCAAGCAGGTCATGAGTCTGGAAGGTCGCCTCGAGGCAGCGCAGCGCTGGTTCGACAGCGAATACGGTCCCGACTCGGAGATGGCGAAGGCCGCTCCGTCCTCGTGCCGCCTGTGTGGTTTCTATCTTCCGCTCGCCGGATCGCTGCGTGCGGCCTTCGGCGTCTGCGGCAACGAGTTCGCCGCCGACGGTCACGTCGTGCACGCCGAGTACGGATGCGGCGCGCATTCCGACACGACCCTGCCCACCGGCGCCGGTTCGCCGATCTACGAGGCGTTCGACGATTCGGCAGTGGAGGTCGTCGAGGTCGGACCGGCCGGCTCGGCGCCTGCGGAGTCCGCGACCACCGAGGTCGTGAGCACCGAGGTCGTGAGCGCCGAGGTCGTGAGCGCCGAGGTCGTGAGCGCCGAGTCCACGCCGACCGATTCCACGGACGAGCTCGCCCCCGAGTCGTCTGCCCCCGAGTCGTCCGAGCCGTCCCCGTCCGAGTCGGAACAGACCGACTGACGTGACCCGGCCGGACCCCGCGGATCCGTTCGGGACCGCGGCGTTACGCGAAGGGATCCTCGCGGCCTGGTCGTCGTCGCCCACCCGTCTGCGCGAGGACGCGGCGACCGAGGCCGATCATGTCCGCGCGGGTTACCGCGACCGCGTGTTGACCGAGCTCGCCCAGAACGCCGCCGACGCCGCCGCGCGTGCCGATGTACCGGGTGAGCTGCGTGTCTGGTTCGCCGACGGCCGTCTCCACGTCGCGAACATCGGTGAGCCGCTCCACGAGGGCGGTGTCCACGCGCTGACCGCACTGCGCTCGTCGAACAAGACCGGCGCCGGATCCACCGTAGGGCGGTTCGGTGTCGGCTTCACGGCGGTGCTGTCGGTCTCCGACGACATCGAGGTGCGTTCGCGCACCGGTTCGCTCCACTTCTCGGCCGAGCGCACCCGCGCGGTGCTGGCCGAGCGGAACCTGCCCGAGCCGGAGTCGGGTGTCCCGGCGCTGCGCCTCGTGTGGCCGACGGAGGCCCCGCCGGCGACCGGCAGCGACACCGAGGTCGTGCTGATCCTGCGCCCCGGGGTGGACCCGGTCGCACTGCTCGACGCCTTCCGATCCGAGGCCCACGACATCCTGCTCGAACTCCCGGGCTTGCACACCGTCCTCGTCGCCGACGACGAATTCACCCGTCACCGGCGCGAACTCGACAGCGGCCTGTGGGAGGTGCGGATCGGCGATCGCACCTGGTGGGAGTTCACCGGAGCGTCGGCGCGATGGCTGGTGCCCGTCGTCGACGGGCGGGTCGACCCGGTCCGCAGCGATGTCCTGCGTGCCCCCACCCGCTCCGACGAGGAGCTGTCACTTCCCGCGATCGTCGTCGCCGACGTCGCCATGCAACCCGACCGGAGGCGCGTGCTTCCCGGAGCCCACGTCGAGAACGTCGCCCGCGGATACGCGCGGTTCGTCGCGGCTCTGCCCGCCGAGCAGCGACTCGACCTCGTGCCCCTGCCGGGTTTCGCGCGCAGCGAGGTCGACGAACGCATCCGCGAGGCGATCCTCGACGAGTTGGCTGCCGGCGCGTGGCTTCCCGCCGCCGACCGCAGCGCCGATCTGGTGCCCGACCGGGCCGTCGCACTTCCCGGTCTCACCGACGACCTCGCCGACGTCCTCGGCGAGGTGGTCCCGGGGCTCGTGATCCCCGAGTTGTGCGGGCCGCGACATGCGTCCGCGCTGTCCGCCGTCGGCGTGCACCGGCTCGGTCTCGCGCGACTGGCCGAACTGCTCTCCGGGCACGAACGCGATCCGAAGTGGTGGAACCGCCTGTACGAGGCGCTCACTCCGCTCGTCGTCGACGCGGTCGCGGCCGAGGAACTCGCATCGCTGCCGGTTCCGCTGTCGGACGGACGGACCGTGACCGGCCCGCGTACGGCGGTTCTCGCAACGCAACTGCAGGATATCGGCCCGGTGTCCATGCCGTGGGTGCGTCTCGTCCATCCCGACGCCGCGCATCCGCTGCTCGCCCGGCTCGGAGCCGGCACCGTGACGGTCGAGAACCTGCTCGCCGACCCGGCGCTCGTCGCGGCCGTCGAGGACACCGATCCCGACGACCTCCACCCGGAGGGCGACCTCCCGGCCGGTGAGCTCGCCGACGTCGTGCTGCGACTGGTGCCGCTCGTGTCGCCCGCGGCCGTGCCCCGCGAACTCGGGGCACTGCTGCTGCCCGACACCCACGGCGACCTCGTCCCCGCCGACGAACTCCTGCTTCCCGGTGCACCGCTCGCAGAAGTACTCGTCGAGGACGCGCCCTTCGGCACCGTCGACGCGTCCGTCGTCGACCGGTACGGGGCCGACGCCCTGCGGGCGATCGGTGTGGGCTGGGGATTCACGGTCCTGCGTGCGGAACTGCCGACCGGCCCCGACCACGATCTGCCCGACGAACACCTGTGGTGGGAGCGGCTCGACGACGATCCCGAGGTGCTCGTCGCGGTGCGCGACCTCGATCTCGTCGACGATCGCCGCTGGTCGCGGGCGTTGACCCTGCTGGCCGCCGAGCCCGCGACGGCCGAAGCGATCGCCGACCCCGCCGGATATACGGCGTGGTATCTGCGCACCCGCGCGTCGCTCGACGGCCGGCCTCTGGGCCACTACCGGTTCGCCGACGACACCCTCTTCGAAGGTCTGCTCGATCCCTGTACCCACCCCGACGCATCGGCCTTCCGCAGCGCCCTCGCCGGAACGCGGATCGACGACATCGAACTGGCACAGACACTGCTCGACCGGCTCGCGGACGACAGCAGGTCGCCGGGGCCGGCCGCGATCGTCGCCGCGCACGACGCGCTCGCCGCGGCGTTCTCGTCGGGTGGTCTCGATCCCGAGTCGGTCACTCTGCCCGACGGGGTGCGCAGCCTGTCGGGTGTCGTCGTCGACGCGGCCGACGCTCTCGTACCCGACCGTCCGTGGTTCGCGGCCGCGATCCCGCACGACCGCCTCGTCACCGGTGGCAGGGGAACCGCCCACGCGCTCGCGGACGTGCTCGACATCGCCGTGGCGTCCGCGGTGGTCGACGCCGAACCCGTCGAGCAGGGGAGGAGTTCGACGTGGGAGCGCGAACCGGCCGCGGTCCTGGCCGGAATCGTCGCCGGGGTGCCGCTTCCGCGCGGCGTACTCGCGCTGCACGACCGACTCGTCCTCCGCTGCTCCGGAGCCCTGACCGGTGAGGTCGAGGTCCCGTGGTGGGTCGACGCGGCCGGCACCGTCCACAGCACACCGATCGGCCTGGCCGCGGCACTCACCGCGCTCACGGCTCCGGACGTGAGAACCGAACCGTGACGCTCGATACCGCGGTGCTCGACTGGATGGTGTCGCTCCGCGAGCCGTGGCTGACCACCGCGGTGACCGCACTCACCCACACGGGCGGGGGAGTCGCGACGAGCCTGATCGCCGCGGCGACGACGCTGCTGCTGGTGCGGGCCGATCATCTGTCCGACGCCGTCCTCGTCGCCGGAGCGGTCCTCACGGGCTGGCCGTTGATGGTGTTGCTCAAGAATCTGTTCGGCCGTGTCCGGCCACCGGAACCCGAACGGCTCCTGGCCCTGCGCACCGAGTCGTTCCCGTCCGGACACGCGATGACCAGCGCAGTTCTGGCCACGGTGCTCGTCGCGGTCGTCGTGCGCACGTGGCCGCGCGGCGATCGCCGCCGGACCGCCGCGACGATCGCGCTCGCCGGTTACACCCTCGTGATCGGGCTCTCTCGCGTCTACCTCGCGGCGCACTGGTTCACCGATGTCGTCGCAGGCTGGATCTTCGGGATCACATGGGCCCTGCTGTGGGTGTGGTTGATCACTCGGGTGCGGATCCGTCGCTGACACCGCTGTGGGCTTGTCGCGGACGGCCGTGGGCGAGGGTCAGTCCAGCCCCGCCTGGGCACCCCGGTCACCGCGTCGGGCGGCGCGACGCTGCAACAGGAAGAGCGCAGTTCCCAGCAGCCCCACCACGATTCCCGCCACGCAGACCGGAAGCACATCGTCCCGGAGTTCGCCGCCCACCACCGCCACGACGACGGTCGCCACCACCCACAGACCGGTTCCCACGGCAAGCGCGGGGCGAGGGTCGGCGAGGCGTCGGATGCGGGCTGCGACGAGCTGGGCGGGTTCCACGGTTTGCAGATTAGTTCCTTCGCGCTGCAATAATCGGTTCCCGTTGCGACGCCCCGTACTCGACGAGCGGATTTGTGGACATGGCCGTAGGCACCGACTCCAAGCGAACGTCCTTCCTGGACACCTATTTCAAGATCACCGAACGCGGTTCCACCGTGTCCCGAGAGGTGCGTGGCGGCATCGTCACGTTCTTCGCGATGTCGTACATCGTGGTCCTCAACCCGCTGATCCTCGGTAGCTTCTCCGCCGAGGACGCGAGCGCGAAGATCGACGTGATGGGCAACATCCTGCCCATCAACCAGGTCGCCGCCGTCACCGCGCTGGTCGCCGGCTTCATGAGCATCGTCTTCGGTGTGGTCGCCAACTATCCGTTCGCCATCGCCGCCGGCCTCGGCATCAACAGCCTGCTGGCGGTGACCATCGCGCCGCAGGTCACCTGGCCCGAAGCGATGGGCCTGGTGGTCATCGACGGCATCATCATCGTCGTGCTGGCCCTGACCGGTTTCCGCACCGCGGTCTTCAACGCGATCCCGGCAGAACTCAAGGCCGCCATCGCTGCCGGTATCGGCGCCTTCATCGCCATGATCGGCCTCGTCGACGCCGGCTTCGTCCGCCGCATCCCCGACGCCGCCGGCACCACCGTCCCTGTCGGCCTGGGCATCGACGGCTCCATCGCGTCGTGGCCGACCTTCGTCTTCGTCGTCGGTGTGCTGCTCATGGGTGTGCTCGTCGCACGCAAGGTGCGCGGCGGACTGCTGATCGGCATCGTCGCCACGACGATCCTGTCGATGATCATCGAGGCCATCGCCGACGTCGGCCCGTCGCTGGGCACCAACCCCAAGGGCTGGAATCTCAGCACCCCCGACGCCCCCGACTCCTTCTTCGGCATCCCGAACCTGAGCCTCGTCGGCAACGTCGACCTGTTCGGCGCGTTCACCCGCATCGGCGTGATCGCCGCGACCCTGCTCGTGTTCACGCTCGTCCTCGCGAACTTCTTCGACGCCATGGGCACCATGACCGGCCTCGGCAAGGAAGCCGGCCTGGCCGACAAGAACGGCACCCTGCCCGGCATCGGCAAGGCCCTCGTCGTCGAGGGCACCGGCGCCATCGTCGGTGGTGGCGCTTCCGCCTCGTCGAACACGGTGTTCGTCGAATCGGCCTCGGGTATCGCGGAAGGAGCCCGCACGGGCCTGGCCAACGTGGTCACCGGTGTGATGTTCCTGCTCGCGATGTTCCTGACCCCGCTGTACGAGGTAGTCCCGATCGAAGCGGCCGCTCCGGCTCTCGTCGTGGTCGGTGCCCTGATGATCGGCCAGGTCCGCGACATCGACTTCTCGGTGTTCGCTGTGGCGCTGCCGGCCTTCCTGACCATCATGGTCATGCCGTTCACCTACTCGATCGCCAACGGCATCGGCGTCGGCTTCATCACCTGGGTGATCCTGCACGCCGCGAGCGGCAAAATCCGCACCATCCATCCGCTGATGTGGATCGTCGCAGTGCTGTTCGCCCTGTACTTCTCGGTCGATCCGCTCACGGAACTGCTCACCTAGGCAGCCGACGCGTGTTTCGGGCGATGTGACGTATTCTGCACGCCATGATCTCGGATACACGCGCACTCGCCGGTGACCTCTCACTCGCCGTTGTGCGTCTGACGCGTCATCTGCGGGGGAGACGCACCGATTCCCGAGTTTCTCTGACCCAGATCTCGGCAATGGCCACCCTCGCGCAGGAAGGTGCGATGACCCCGGGGGCACTGGCAGCGCGCGAACGCGTCCAACCACCCTCGATGACCAGGGTCATCGCGTCTCTGCACGAACTCGGTCTCGTCGAGCGGACGCCGCACCCGACGGACGGACGACAGATCATCGTGACGCTGTCCGAAGCCGGGAGGGAATTGCTCGCCGACGAGGCGCAGGCACGCGAAGTGTGGCTGACCGAACGGCTCGACAAACTCGATCCCGACTCGCTCGCCACGTTGCGCGACGCCGTCGGAATCCTCACGGCGCTCGTCGCTGAAGACGACTGACCGCACCGCGGTCGATGACGACCGACCGCACCGCGGTCGTGACGACCGACCCGGTGCGGGAGGGTGCAGGGCCGCTGGGAGAATGACCCGGTGGTTCACGTCATCGACATCGACGATCCTTCCGACCCTCGGGTGGACGACTTCCGCGATCTCAACTCCGCGGACCGTCGACCCGACCTTCCCGGTGGCAAGGGCCTGGTGATCGCAGAGGGTGTGCTGGTGGTCCAGCGCATGCTCGACTCCCGGTTCGCTGCGACGAGCCTGCTCGGGGTGAGTCGGCGGCTGGACGAACTCGCCGACGACCTGCGTGACGTCGACGTGCCGTTCTACCGCACCGATGCGGCGACCATGGCGGAGGTCGTCGGCTTCCACCTCAACCGCGGGGTGCTCGCCGTCGCGCACCGGCCCGAACCGCTCTCGCTCGACGACGTCCTCGACAAGGCGACCACGGTCGCGGTGCTCGAAGGGGTCAACGACCACGAGAACGTCGGCTCGATGTTCCGCAACGCCGCCGGACTCGGCGTCGACGGTGTGCTCTTCGGGAAAGGATGCGCCGACGCTCTGTACCGGCGTGCGGTGCGCGTGTCGATGGGGCACGTCCTCCGGGTCCCCTTCGCGCACGTCGACCGGTGGCCGTACGACCTGGATCTGTTGCGCAGCAGAGGATTCCAACTGATCTCCCTGACCCCGGACCCACGGGCGATCCCGCTCGCCGAAGCGATGACGGGGGAAAAAGTCGCGCTCCTGCTCGGCGCCGAGGGGCCGGGCCTGACCGAACATGCAATGCGGGCGACCGACGTGCGTGCCCGGATTCCCATGGCTGTCGGCACGGATTCGCTGAACGTGGCCACCGCGGCTGCGATGGCGTTCTACGAGCGGGTGCGGCTTCCGCGATGAGCCAGGCTCGCGGTCCTGCGCCCACTCCCTGGGCGACGGGGCTCACGCTGACGGCTTTATCCTTCGTCGCCACCGTCATCACCGTCGTCGCCTGCGGGCAGGTGCTCGGCCGGATCCATCCGGTCCTCGCCGTCGTCGTCAATGTCGTGACGGTCGCGGGAGTCGCGCCGACCGTGTGGTCGTGGCTCCGGGTGCAGGTACTGCGCTGGCTCGCCGCCGGTTTCCTGGCCGGTGTGCCGTTCGGCTGGCTCGCGCTGCTCGTGTCCTGAACGAGTTCTGGGTGCGATTGCCGGCGGAAAACCCCCAACCTCCATTGGAGAATTCCGACGAAGCGCACACTCGAGATGTCGGGTCATCCGGAAGGAGCATCATGTCACGCAATGTGCATGCCGAGCGGGAGGAAATGTCGGTCAAGCAGGGTCTCGCCGCGGGAACGTCGGTCGGTGCCGCAATCATCATGACCTTGATCGGTGCTCTGCAACTGTTGCAGGGAATTGCTGCGGTCGCCGAGGACGAAGTCTTCGTCGCCGGCCAGGAGTATCTGTTCACGTTCGATCTCACCACGTGGGGGTGGGTCCACATCGTTGTCGGTGTCGTGATGGTGATCGTGGGCATCGCGTTGATTTCCGGGGCGACATGGGCGCGCGTCTCCGCAATGGTCATCGCCGCGCTGTCGATCCTGGTGAATTTCATGTGGCTTCCCTACTACCCAGGGTGGGCGCTTGCGATCATCGCCCTCGATGTAGTGGTCATCTGGGCGATCGCGACCTGGAACCCCCGCGCGGTGTACTCCTGACCGACTCGAGCCGGTACCGAATCGCGCCGATTGCGCAAACCGATGTCCTCCACCCATGAACGGGCGTATGGTATATCCGGCCCTCCCCGATCAGAGGGACGGAGGTCGTCATGACTGAAGATGGACCTGCCGAAGCCCGAATCGGACAGTCGTCACGATTCGACGCCGGTATCGATGAGTGGACCGGGGGCCGCGAGTAGTGGCAGTGCCGTAGCGGCACACCGCAGGGGGAAACAGGATTCGAGATCTTCATTCTCCGGTGGTTTCATGGGGGCATCGTCCCGCCATCGGTTCGGCCGAGGAGGTTCGGCTATGGATTCATTCTGGGACTACGTGTGGTACACCGTCGTCGTATTCGCCTTCGTGGCATACCTGATCGTCCTGTTCCAAATCATCGTCGACCTCTTCCGGGATCACTCCGTGTCCGGTTGGGTCAAAGCGATGTGGGTCATCGGTCTGGTGCTCCTTCCGTACCTGACAGCGCTGGTCTACCTGATCGTTCGCGGTCGGGGAATGGCTCTGCGGGCACAACAGGCCCAGGCCGAGGCGAAGCAGGCCACCGACGAATACATCCGGACCGTGGCGGTCGGGAAATCCCCGGCTCAACAGATCGCCGATGCCAAGGCCCTGCTCGACTCCGGTGCGATCACGCCCGCGGAGTACGAACACCTCAAGGCGCAGGCGCTCGGCAACGCCACGACCGGACGTGACGGCGTGCCCATCGCGTGAATCGTCGTCGCGGGGAGGGCGCTGCGGACGGAGTCCTCCCGTGGTCGGCTCGTGCGTTCGACGCCTCGTCGCGTCGAGGAGCCGGCGGTCGAAAGTGTAAGGGTGGCAGCATAACCTGCAGGCACCCTTGTTCCTGAGAATCGGACCGTGACCGTTCCTCGCGAGGATCGGCGCACGGTCGATGTCTCCTTCGTACACGAGAGGATTGTCATGTCACAGGATGTACGCCCCGACCGGGGCGGGGTCAGTGTCAAACAGGGCATCGCCGCAGGCACCTCGATCGGAGCAGCGATCATCCTGGCAACTGTCGGCATCGTCCAGATCTTCCAGGGCATCGCTGCGGTGGCCGAGGACGAAGTGTTCGTGCGGGGCGTGGAATACACGTTCAAGTTCGACTTCACCACGTGGGGATGGATTCACATCGTCCTCGGTGTCGTGATGCTGGTCGCCGGTCTCGCGTTGATGAGCGGTGCCACGTGGGCTCGCGTCACGGCCATCATCATCGCCGCGTTGTCGATCATCGCGAACTTCCTGTGGTTGCCGTACTACCCGTGGTGGTCGATCCTGATCATCGCGTTGGACGCGGTCGTGATCTGGGCGATCTCGACCTGGCAGCCACGCTCCGACTACTACTGACGCGACCGTGCAAGAAAACGGCCGCAACGTCCGGGGTGATCCGGGCGCGAACGTCGCGACCGAAGTTCCCCGATCGCGGGCACGGCGGTGGGCACTGCACCTCACACTTCCCGGGTGTTGGGGTGCAGTGCTTTTCGCGTGCCTGTCGTTCACCCCGTCGTTGCTTCCGCGCGGCGGGATCCTGCAGGGGATGATCTGCGGGATCACTGCCGCGATCGGATACGGCCTCGGCGTGCTCCTCGCGTTCGTGTGGCGCGCCTTCGCCGACCGGCCTCCTCGGTCTCCCAAGGCTGCGTCGTGGTGGATCTTCGGCGCCTGCGGGGCGGTCCTCTTCGCGGTCTTCTTCGGGCTCGGCCAGTACTGGCAGCACGAGATCCGTACTCTGATGGGGGTTTCCGAGTACAACCTGGCACTTGCGGTTCTCTCCCCGCTCGTCGCGGTCGTGATGTTCGCTGTGCTGCTGGCGATCGGACGTGGTATCCGCGCCCTGTACCACTGGGCGGCACGGACACTCGACCGGTGGATCGGGCAGCGGGCCGCGAACGTCGTGGGGTGGGTTCTCGTCGCGGGACTCGTGTACGCGATCGTCTCCGGAGTGCTCCTCGCCGGCTTCATCGACGCCGCCAATGCGGCGTTCTCGGCGCGGGACACGAGAACCGAGGAAGGTGTGCAGCAACCGACGACCGCACTCCGCTCCGGTGGACCGGATTCGGTCGTTCCGTGGGATTCTCTCGGGTGGCAGGGGCGGATCTTCGTCGGGCAGGGGCCGACCACCGAACAACTCGGTGAGTTCACCGAAGGTCCTGCCCTCGAACCGATCCGGATCTACGCCGGCCTGGCATCGGCGGACGACACCGAGGATCGCGCGTCCCTCGCTGTCGAGGACCTCACCCGGGCAGGAGGATTCGAGCGGAGCAACCTGGTCGTCGTGACGACGACGGGGAGCGGCTGGGTGGACCCGGCCCTGGTGGACTCCGTCGAGTACCTCACCGGCGGCGACGTCGCGACGGTCGCGATCCAGTACTCCTATCTGCCCTCGTGGATCTCCTATCTCGTCGATCAGTCGAAGGCGCGGGAAGCCGGACGCGACCTGTTCGACGCGGTCTACGACGTCTGGTCGAAGCTTCCCCAGGACGCCCGCCCCCGACTGCTCGTGGCTGGGGAGAGCCTCGGTTCGTTCGGCGGGGAGACCGCCTTCAGCGGCGAGTACGACCTGCGCAATCGCACGTCGGGCACGGTCTTCGCCGGACCTCCGAACTTCAACGTCCTCTTCCGGGAGTTCAGCGATCGCCGGGAGGCCGGCAGCCCCGAGATCGAACCGGTCTTCCGGGACGGCCGCACGGTGCGGTTCACGAACGACCCACAGGCGGAGATCCCGCCGACGGACGAGCCGTGGGAGGGGAGTCGGATGCTGTATCTGATGCACCCGTCGGACCCGATCGTCTGGTGGAGTCCGCACCTGATCACGAGTGAGCCGGACTGGATCGGCGAAGCCCCCGGCCGCGACGTGCTCGAGGACATGGTGTGGATCCCGTTCGTGACCTTCTGGCAGGTCACGGCCGATCTGCCCTTCTCCACGGGTGTCCCGGCCGGGCACGGCCACAAGTACAGCACCGAGTACGTCGACGCCTGGGCTCTCGTCCTGCAATCCCCGGAGATCACACCCGACGACATCGACGAGGTGAAATTCATTGTCGGAGCAGAGGAGTGACGAGTCCGACCGGGAGCGTCGCTCGACGGCACGTCAGTGCGCCGCGAGTCGCCGCCACCAGGAGGTCTTCGGTGCGGGGACGGAGATCTGCGGGACCGGGGTGCGCAGCGTGAAACTCCAGGTGTCGATGTTCCGCGGGTCGAGTTCGTCGTCGCGGCGCCCGACATAGCGGAACCCGAGCCACGCCCCGTGGGCCTCCTCGACGAGCTTGCGAGGGTGGAAGGGCAGGGACTCCGGGGGAAGGGGTACGTTCGGCGGCCAGCGGAGCGGATGCTCGCCCGCCCAGAACGGCCGCTCCCATACGAACGGGATTCCCTGGTCCTCGAAGAACTCGACGGTGTTCGCTCCGAAGCCGCGGCGCAGCCGGCCGCACTCCCACACGGCGAACGATCCCCACGCACCGGCCGGATCGGATGCCAGCAGGCACGTGCGTTCGGCGGCGGGCGTGCGCAACCACATCGTGGGCAGCTCCGAGGGGTGGCGTAGTGCGAATCGGGGGCTCGACACCACCGTCACACCGGGATAGCTACCGACCCGGAACTGTTCGGCGCCATCGTCCTCGCCGGTGCCCCCGGCGTCGGCGAGCGGTACCCGCGCGCCGGGATCGACCTGGAACTCCGGGAACAGACGCGACAGAAGTGCTCGCGCCGCATCGCGGTCCGGAGAGAACTCGCGCAGCACCGCTACGGGATCGGGTGCGTCGACGTACCAGAGCGTCGACACTGTCGCCGACATCGTCGACGACTTCCTCAGACGCGTCCGTTACTGCGCACACCGAGCAGCACGTCGTCCCACGAGGGGAGCGCGGGCTTGCCGCGCTTGTCCTTCGCGGGAGCCTGCGACGCGCGCGATGCATCGGCGTCGTCGGGCACCGTGACGGCGACGGTGGTCTCCTCGTCGGCGACCGGCTCCGGAGCCGGTTCGTCGGAAGCGGGAGCCTCCAGCGCGATCGGGGCGTGATGGTCGGCGTTCTCCACCTCAGTGGAATCGTCGACGTCGCGCGCCGAGTAGACCGGGGTCAGGTAGCGCAGGGGACGGCCGCAATCGGGATCGACGAGATCGGCGGCAATGTCGTCGAGCGCGGTGATCGTGCCGCCGTGAGCGTCGGGCTGGTAGCGCCAATGCGCGCGGTTCGTGGAACGACCGGCGTGCCACCGCAACTGCGCGACCCAGAAGCCCTCGTCGTCGCGCCAGGCGTCCCACTCGGCTTCGTCGAGGCTGTGCCCGCGAGCGCGGAAGGCCTGCGTGACGATCTCGTGGAGGGTCTCGACGGCGGGACCGTCGGGGCGGACGGGATGGCCTTTCTTGGCCATGTCGGCGGCCCGGGACCGCTCGAGCAGGACGGGATAGGCGAACCGTTCGACCTTGGCGACCGGGACGCCGGCCTCGTCGGCCACCTGTTCGACCGAGGCGCCGCCGCGGATGCGGGCCTGGATCTCGCGAGGGCGGAGCTGGCTGGTCGTCTCGATCTGGATCTGGCCGAGACGGGCCAGATCTCCGCGAGCGGCCGCGCGCAGGGTGTCGTCGACGGGAATGCGGAACTTGTCCCCCGTCGTGGGATCGGCGAGCACCACATGCTTAGCATCGGGCTCGAGACCGACCACTCGAAGCTCTCGCACCTTGACCTCCTCGCGCCGATCGCGATTGACCCGCCCGACTGTAACCGACCTGGATATTTTTCGTGGCCGGACACGCCGCGCCACGCCGAGCGACATCGCAAGAAATCCGACGCGGCGCGTTATCGTCCAGGGTTCGCCGAAATGTCTCGATGCGAGGTCGAGACTATGACATCAACGGGGCCGGATCCGACATCGGACCCGGCCCCGCTGTGCGGCGTACTCAGAGCTGGGAGACGACCCAGTCGATGCACTTGGTCAGCTGCGTGACGTCCTCGGGATCGATGGCCGGGAACATACCGATGCGCAGCTGGTTGCGGCCGAGCTTGCGGTACGGCTCGGTGTCGACGATGCCGTTGGCCCGCAGGATCTTCGCGACTTTCGCCGCGTCGACGGAGTCGGCGAAGTCGACGGTGCCGACGACCTGCGAACGCAGCGACGGATCGGCGACGAACGGCGTCGCGTACTCGGAGGCCTCGGCCCACTCGTACAGGCGCGAGGACGAATCCTTCGTGCGCGCCACGGCCCAGTCGAGACCGCCGTTGCCGTTGAGCCACTCGATCTGGTTCGCGAACATCAGCAGGGTGGCCAGTGCCGGGGTGTTGTAGGTCTGGTCCTTGCTGCTGTTGTCGACGGCGATCGGCAGCGACAGGAACTCGGGGGTGAAGCGACCCGATTCCTTGATCTCGGCGACACGCTCGAGCGCGGCCGGGCTCATCAGCGCGATCCACAGGCCACCGTCGGCGGCGAAGCACTTCTGCGGGGCGAAGTAGTACACGTCGGTGTCGGAGATGTTCACCGGCAGGCCGCCGGCACCCGAGGTCGCGTCGATCGCGATCAGGGTGTTGTCGGAACCGGCGGGACGCTGTACCGGAACCGCGACACCCGTGGAGGTCTCGTTGTGCGCCCAGCCGATGAGGTCGGCCGATGCGTCGGCGACGATCTCCGGAGCCGAGCCCGGCTCCGAACCCACGACGATCGGATCGCCGATGAACGGGTTCTTCTTCGCGACCGTCGCGAACTTCGACGAGAACTCGCCGTAGGTGAAGTGCTGCGAGCGCTCCCGGATCAGACCGAAGGCCGCAGCGTCCCAGAAGGCGGTGGTGCCGCCGTTGCCGAGAACGACCTCGTAGCCCTCGGGCAGGGAGAACAGGTCGCGCAGACCCGAGCGGACACGGGCGACGACGTCCTTGACCGGCTTCTGCCGGTGGCTGGTGCCGAACACCGAAGCGCCGACATCGACCAGCGACTGCAGCTGCTCGGGACGAACCTTGGACGGGCCGCAGCCGAAGCGGCCGTCTGCGGGCTTGAGGTCGGCGGGAATGATCGGTGACGCGTCTGCCATCGGAATGCGTGTCCTAAGAGTCGAGGGACATGGTGCACAGGCAGTCTAGACCGCCCCCTCGGAGCCTCCGCCGGGCGCTGGTCGGCCCGGCCGAGGAAGAGGCATCAGCGATGCGTGATCGAATCCCAGCCCGTGACCTCGGAGGCAGGGCGTGGATCGGGGCCGGTGTAGATCGCCGCGGGACGCACGAGCTTGCCCAGACGCTTCTGCTCGAGGATGTGGGCGCACCAGCCGGCGGTCCGTCCGCAGGTGAACATCGCGGGCATCATTGCGGCGGGGACCTCGGCGAAATCGAGGATCACCGCAGCCCAGAACTCGACGTTGGTCTCGATCGCCCGGTCGGGACGACGCTCGCGCAGCTCGGTGAGGGCGGCCTGCTCGAGCGCGGCCGCCGCCTCGAAGCGCGGAGCGTCGAGCCGCTGGGCGGTGCTGCGCAGCACCCGGGCGCGGGGGTCCTCGGCGCGGTAGACGCGGTGACCGAAGCCCATGAGCTTCTCCTTGCGGTCGAGGATGCCCTTGACCAGACCGCGCGGATCGCCGGTGCGTTCGGTCTCCTCGATCATCGGCAGCACGCGGGCCGGCGCACCGCCGTGCAGCGGGCCGGACATCGCGCCGACCGCGCCGGAAAGCGAGGCGGCCGCGTCCGCGCCGGTCGAGGCGATGACCCGGGCAGTGAACGTCGAGGCGTTCATGCCGTGCTCGGCCGCCGAGACCCAGTAGGCGTCGATCGCCTCGACGTGCTTGGGATCCGGGTCGCCCTTCCACCGCACCATGAAGCGCTCGGTGACGGTGCTCGCCTCGTCGATGCGCTGCTGCGGCACGGCGGGCTGGTAGATGCCGCGGGCGGACTGCGCCACATAGGACAGGGCCATCACCGCGGCGCGGGCGAGATTGTCGCGGGCCGTGGCGTCGTCGATGTCGAGCAGCGGACGGAAGCCCCAGATGGGTGCGAGCATCGCCAGACCGGCCTGGACGTCGACACGCACGTCGCCGGTGTGGATCGGCAGGGGGAACGGCTCGGCCGGGTACAGGCCGCGACCGAACTCGCCGTCGACGAGCAGGGCCCACACGTCGCCGAAGGTCACTCCCTTCTCGACGAGCTCTTCGATGTCGACGCCGCGATAGCGCAATGCGCCACCGTCCTTGTCGGGCTCGGCGATGTCGCTCGTGAAGGCGACCACGCCTTCGAGTCCTGCGACGAAATCCTCGGGAACTGACGCGCGCGCTGCCATGACGGTTGGGCTCTCCTCGTTCGAGCACGGCCCGGTCCGAGCCGCGCTGCCGGTGGAATGAGGTCACCGTCAGGTGTGATCGGCGCCCCACTCGGGTCGTCGTGAAAACTGTAGCGTCCGTGGTCCGAGCGTCGCTGCCCGGATGCCGGGAGTACCGTCGTCGTTCGTGCCGTCCGATTTCCCGTTGCCGCGCCCCGAGGGTGACGACCTCGCGCGTATGCGTGTCGACTACAGCCCGTCCGGGCCGACCGACGAGTCCTCGACCGACCGCGATCTCACCCCCGGCGATGTCGCCGAGGGCTGGCTTCCGCTGGTGCGTACGTGGTTTGCGAACGCGGTCGCCACCGCGGTGCCCGAGCCGAACGCGATGGTGCTCGCGACCGTCGACGAGCGCGGCCACCCGGCGACCCGCACCGTGCTGTGCAAGAAGATCGACGCCGACGGCCTGACCTTCTTCACCAACTTCGAGTCCGACAAGGGCCGCCATCTGGCCGGGCACCCCTACGCGTCGGCGACCTTCCTCTGGCTACCGGTCTACCGGCAGGTGACCGTCCGCGGACCGGTCGTGCGCGTGCCAGACGAGGAGACCCTCGCGTACTGGCAGACGCGGCCGCGCGGATCCCGCCTGGGCGCATGGGCGTCGCAGCAGTCGCGTCCCGTGGCCGAACGCGCCGATCTCGAGCACGCCCTCGTCGAGGCCGCCGCGCGCTACGAGGTCGACGACGACATCCCGGTGCCGCCGTTCTGGGGTGGATTTCGCATCGTGCCCGAGTCCGTCGAGTTCTGGCAGGGCCGGCCCAACCGGTTGCACAACCGGATCCGGACCCGCCTGGTGGACGGTCGCTGGATCGCCGAGCGTCTGCAACCGTGAGGCGCCTGCTCGCCGACACCACACCGCTGCGCAACAAGGACTACGCCCGGCTGTGGTGGGCCGGGATCGTCACCGTCATCGGTGCGCAGATGGCGGTCGTCGCCGTACCCCAGCAGATCTACGAGATCACCCGGAACTCCGCTTATGTGGGGTTGACCGGCGTGTTCGGGCTCGTGCCGCTCGTGGTGTTCGGCCTGTGGGGTGGAGCGCTCGCCGATGCGATGGACCGCCGGAAACTGCTCATCGTCACCTCC
Organism: Rhodococcus sp. 852002-51564_SCH6189132-a; assembly: GCF_001665495.1. Lineage (NCBI taxonomy): Bacteria > Bacillati > Actinomycetota > Actinomycetes > Mycobacteriales > Nocardiaceae > Rhodococcus > Rhodococcus sp. 852002-51564_SCH6189132-a. Next base: position 46,910 of record NZ_LZMJ01000070.1, on the reverse strand, counting down.
ACCGGTCTCGGTGTCACGTCGCTGTTGTTGTGGGCGCAGGCCGCGATCGGTCTGAACAACGTGTGGGTACTGCTCTGTCTCTTCTCGGTGCAGCAGGCGTTCTTCGCCGTCAACCAGCCCACCCGGGCGGCGGTGATCCCGCGGTTGCTGCCGGTCGGGCAGATCGCGGCGGCCACCTCGCTGAACATGACGGTCGTGCAGTTCGGGGCGATCGCCGGTCCGTTGTTCGCCGGCGCTCTCATTCCCGTCGTGGGTCTGTCCACCCTCTACCTGCTGGACGCGATCTTCCTGCTCGCCACGCTGTGGGCGGTGGTCCGACTCCCGGCGATCCCGCCGCTCGGTGAGGTCACCAAGGCCGGATTGCGCGCGGTCTTCGACGGTTTCCGGTACCTGTCGGGCCAGAAGATCCTGCTGGCGTCGTTCGTCGTCGACATCGTCGCCATGGTGTTCGGGATGCCGCGCGCCCTGTTCCCGCAGATCGCCCACGAGTCGTTCGGCGATCCGGCGCAGGGCGGCTTCGCCCTCGGTCTGCTGTTCGCGGCCATGTCGGTCGGCGCGGTGATCGGCGGCGTCTTCTCCGGATGGCTGCCGCGGGTGCAGCGCCAGGGTCTCGCCGTGATCGTGTGCATCGTCCTGTGGGGCGTGGCGATGGTCGGCTTCGGTGTCGCGGTGTGGTGGGCCGAGCCCGACGGCAGCGGTCTGCTGCTGTGGGTCGCCCTGTTCTTCCTGGCGTTCGGCGGGGCGGTCGACATGGTGTCCGCGGCCTTCCGCTCGACGATGCTGCAGACCGTCGCCACCGACGAGATGCGTGGCCGCTTGCAGGGCGTGTTCATCGTCGTCGTCGCGGGCGGACCGCGCATCGGCGACGTGCTCCACGGCGCCGCCGCAGCGGCCGCAGGCACGGCCGTCGCGGCTGCCGGTGGCGGCGTCCTCGTCATCGTCGGCACGCTCGTGTGCGTCGTCGCCTTCCCTGCCTTCGTACGCTACCGGGTCTCACGCACTCTCGGATGACGCGCCTGCGGAGTCGCACGGCAAGGGAGCACGCAACTCCGTGACGGCGATGCGCGCGGCCTCACCGATCGCTGCATCGACGACCGGCAGTACGGGATCCGCGCGGGCGGCGCGGGTGAACACCGCGACGGCGATCGGATACTCGCCGGGGAACTCGACGACCGCCACCTCGTTGCGGATGATGCCGATCGTGCCGGTCTTGCCGGCGATCGCGACCCCGCGATGCGGGAAGCCCGACGCGATGCGGTGCGGCCAGACCTGGGCGCGCATCACCTGCTGCGCGAAGGCGGTGCTCTCGGGCGAGAGCACCGAGCCCGACCACACGGCCTCGAGCAGCCGGGTCATCTCCTCCGGGATGGTCGCGCTCGTGTAGGCCGGGTCGTACGCCGAGACCGTCCAGGCCGCGTCGATGTCGGTGAGCGCCCGGAACGCCTCAACGGTGGTGCGGGTGTCCGTCTCCTCGACGAGGCGCTGATAGACGTCCGCCGTGCCACCGATGATCCGGGTCCGCGTGAGTCCGAGGCGCGCGAGGAGTTCCTCGACGGTGGTCGTGCCGATCTCGCCGAGCAGCACATCGGCCGCCGCGTTGTCGGACACCGTCATCATCGATGCGGCCACGTCGCGTCGGCTCATCGTCACCGGATCCCGGAAGCTCGCGATCCCGGTCGGGCCGGGGGTGCAGTCCGACGGCACGATCCGCAGCTGCCCGGATGCGTCGAGTCGGCCGGCGTCCACCTCCGCGCAGAACGCGAGGAACAGCGGAAGCTTGTACACCGACGCGAGGACCACGCGTTCGTCCCCGCGCACCGACAGCGTCGCCGCACGTGGATCCGAACACCGGCGGGCGTGCAGCCATCCCGTGCACCCGGCATCCGCGAACACCGCGCGGATCCGGTCGACCGCCGTGTCTCGCCGTTCTCCGCCTTTCACCGGACGCGTTCCTTGAACAGCACGCGGTCGAGGGCGTCGACGTGCGCACCGACGTCGGCGTCGGCACGTCGCACGATGCGCACCCGCAGGGCCAGCGCGGACGGAGCCCAGTCCAGCCAGGCCACGCCGGGCACCGAGCCGGGCGGTGAGGTCGACATCCCGAAGTGGGTACCGGCGGCCACGGCGGCGAGCACCGCGCGGTCGTCCGCCGCCGGGGTGGTCTCGACATCGAGTCCGCGTTCGCGCAGCAGATCCTGCGCCGCGTCGAAGGCCGCCGGGTTCCCCGTCCGCGGCGGCGCGGCGAACGTCAGGTCGGAGAGCATCGGCAGACGGGGCCGGTCGGAGCGGGCGCTGCGGTGGTCGGCCGGCACGACCAGCCATCGCCGGAGTTTGACCACCGGGCCGGCCTCGAGTCCTTCGGTCAGAGCCGGATGCTCGACGACGGCGAGATCGCACATGCCCGAGCGGACGGCGTCGACGAGTTCGACCGTGCTCGCGGAACGCGTCGCCACCGTCGCCTCACCGCGTCTGCTCAGAACGGTGACGCACAGGGTGACCAGGCGATCGGGTAGTACGCGGGTGGCACCCCAGTGCAGAAGACCCCGGGCGCGGGCGACGCGCCCGGCCTCGGCGAGGAAACGATCGGCGTCGTCGACGAGGAGACGAGCGCGGGGGAGCAGCTCCGCTCCGGCGGGCGTGAGGACCGCTCCCTGCCTGGTGCGATGCACGAGTTCGGAACCGAGATGCTGCTCGAGTTTCCGAAGTCCTTGTGACAGAGGAGGTTGCGTCATGTCGAGCACCGCCGCGGCCCGGCCGAAGTGTCCTTCCTCCGCGACGGTGACGAAGAACCGGAGGTGGCGGATCAGGTCCATGGCAGGGGATTCAATCAGCACGGGCGGACGATTCACCGACCCGGCGTGTCGCGCGGCCGGATCCCGTCCGTCGTCCCCGCCTCCAACAGCGGCGATAGTTCTTCCGACTCGTGCGGACGGCGGGTGGGTATTGGCGGGGCGACTCCCGTCGGTGGTGTCCTGTCGGCATGACTTCCACCGATTCACTGCTCCGGAAAGGATTGTCGCGCAGGGGTTTTCTCCACTCCGCCCTCGCCCTGTCCTCCGTCGCCGCCGCGGCGGCCTGCGGGTCGCCGGACGGTCCGGTCGCCAGGGGGCCGTCGACGACGGCCGATTCGGTACCCGGCACACATCTGCTCGCCGCCGGTGTCGACGAGCGTCTCCGGGAGATCGAGGACCGCTACGCCGTGCGGCTCGGTGTGGTCGCGCAGTCGCCGGTGACCGGGCGCGTCCACACCTATCGGGCCGACGAACGGTTCGCGATCTGTTCTCCGTTCAAGGTTTACGCCGCCGCCGCGATCCTGCGACTCGAGGCGGAAGGATCCCTCCGTCTCGACGAGACCCTCCCGATCGACCCGGAGGACATCGTCGTCAATTCGCCGGTGACCTCGGAACATCAGGGGCGCGTACTGCCGATCGACCGGCTGTGCGAGGCCGCGCTCACCCGCAGCGACAACACTGCCGGAAACCTGATGCTCCAACGGATCGGCGGACCCGGGGCCGTCACCGCCTTCGCCCGTTCCGTCGGGGACGAGACCACCCGGCTCGACCGCTGGGAACCCGAACTCAACGAGGCGGCACGGGGCGACGAGCGCGACACCACCACCGCTGCCGGACTCGCTCGCGGCTTCCGGGAGGTGCTCCTCGGCGCGGAGTTGCCCGCGCCGCAACAGCGGACACTGCTCGGCTGGATGCGCGCCACCACCACCTCGGACACCCGGATCCGCGGGGGATTGCCGCCGGGATGGACGTCGGCGGACAAGACGGGCGGGGGCAATCACGGGACGGTGAACGACGCCGGGGTGGTGTGGTCGCCGGACGGGCAACCGCTGCTGCTGGCGATCCTGTCGGACTCGACCACCGGCGACCCCGACGCACCCCTCGAGGGCGCGCCCGTCGCGGAGACCACCGCCGTGCTGGTCGACGCACTCTTCGCTGTGCCGTGAGTACAGTGTCCGGCGTGGGGCGCCGGATACGCGCAGATCCCCGCGTAACGACCTTGGTGAGACCCGGGTAGTATTGCCGCAGGTTATCGGCGTGTGCCGGCCTTGCGGCGCAGTCGCGGAGGGTGCGGGCGAGCGTTCGGAACCCACATGGACGACATACCGATCGGGGACCTTCGGCGGACCCTGCCGCAGCGCATACCCCGCGCTACGGCTAGGTTCTACGTGAATGTCCGGAAGTTTCTCGTAGGTCTGAGCTTGAGAGGGATCCTTCGTGCCCGCTGAGAATGACACCAACCCCACCCTCAGCTACCCCGGTGGCGAACACACGATGTCGATCGCCAAGGCGACGGAAGGCAATGACGGTATCGAGCTGGGCAAGCTCCTCGCGGCGACCGGGTACACCACCCTCGACCCGGGTTTCGTCAACACCGCCTCCACGAAGTCGGCGATCACGTACATCGACGGCGAGAAGGGCATTCTGCGGTACCGCGGATACCCGATCGAGCAGCTCGCCGAGAAGTCGACGTTCATCGAGGTCAGCTACCTGCTGATCTACGGTGAGCTGCCGACTGCGGAGCAGCTCGAGGTCTTCACCGACAAGATCCGCCGCCACACCCTCCTGCACGAGGATCTCAAGCGGTTCTTCGACGGCTTCCCGCGCAACGCGCACCCGATGCCCGTCGTGTCGAGCGCGGTCAACGCCCTGTCGGCGTACTACCCCGACTCCCTCGATCCGGACGACTCCGAGCAGGTCGAGCTGTCGACGATCCGTCTGCTCGCCAAGCTGCCGACCATCGCGGCCTACGCCTACAAGAAGTCGGTCGGTCAGCCCTTCCTCTACCCCGACAACTCGCTGTCGCTGGTCGAGAACTTCCTGCGCATGACCTTCGGCTTCCCGGCCGAGCCCTACGAGATCGATCCCGAGATCGCTCAGGCGCTCGACATGCTGCTCATCCTGCACGCCGATCACGAGCAGAACTGCTCGACGTCGACGGTGCGCCTCGTCGGTTCCTCGGACGCCAATCTCTTCACGTCCATCTCGGGCGGCATCAACGCACTGTGGGGCCCGCTGCACGGCGGCGCCAACCAGGCCGTGCTCGAGATGCTCGACGGCATCCACAAGTCCGACGGCGACGTCAAGGACTTCGTCCGCAAGGTCAAGAACAAGGAAGACGGCGTGAAGCTCATGGGCTTCGGGCACCGCGTCTACCGCAACTACGACCCGCGGGCCGCGATCGTCAAGAAGACCGCCGACCGCATCCTCAAGAAGCTCGGTGCGGGCGACGAACTGCTCGAGATCGCCATGAAGCTCGAAGAGGCCGCCCTCACGGACGACTACTTCATCGAGCGCAAGCTGTACCCGAACGTCGACTTCTACACGGGCCTGATCTACCGTGCGATGGGCTTCCCGGACCGCATGTTCACCGTGCTGTTCGCCCTGGGTCGCCTGCCCGGCTGGATCGCGCACTGGCGTGAGATGCACTCGGACCCGACCCTGAAGATCGGCCGTCCGCGTCAGATCTACACCGGTTACACCGAGCGCCCGTACACGTCCCTCGAGGAGCGCTGAACCCTCGGAGCGACCGGAAAGATCGACCGAATCCCGACGAGGAGACACGCATGACAAAGCCTGAAATCGAGTTCCAGGAGGGTCCCGCCCCCACCCAGTTGGTCATCAAGGACCTGGTGGTCGGCGAAGGTGCCGAAGCGGAGCCCGGATCGAAGGTCGAAGTCCACTACGTCGGGGTCGAGTTCGATACCGGTGAAGAGTTCGACTCGTCGTGGAGCCGTGGTGAGTCCATCACCTTCCCGCTGTCCGGTCTGATCGCCGGCTGGCAGGAGGGCATCCCGGGTATGAAGGTCGGCGGCCGTCGCCAGCTGACCATCCCGCCGGAGCTCGCCTACGGTCCCGCCGGGTCGGGCCACCGCCTGTCGGGCAAGACGCTCGTGTTCATCATCGACCTGCTCGCCGTGCAGGTGCCGCCGGAGGTTCCGACGGTCGAGCCGGCGACCGGCCCGGCGCCCGCCGATCTCGTCATCGAGGACATCACCATCGGTGACGGCGACGAAGCGCAGCCCGGCGGCGTGGTCGACGTGCACTACCACGGCGTGGAGTACGACACCAACGATGTGTTCGACTCGTCGTTCGCTCGCGGCGACTCCGTCCGCTTCCCGCTCGGACGACTGATCCCGGGCTGGCAGGAAGGCATTCCGGGCATGCGCGTCGGTGGACGCCGCAAGCTCACGGTGCCCCCGCAGCTCGCGTACGGACCGGCCGGTTCCGGGCATCCGCTCGGAGGCAAGACGCTGGTCTTCGTAATCGATCTGCTCGGCGTCGGATAGCCGGACCCGCAACGACATCCGAGGCCCGCAACACCGGTGAGACCACCGGGGTTGCGGGCCTCGTCTTCGTTCAGTTACGGGGCGCCCCGAGCATCGACAATGCGAGGCCGACGTAGTTGCGGGCCAGATCGTCGACGTCCACGCGGCCGGGCCGGTACCAGCGGGCGACGTCGATCCCCAGCGACAGGATCGCCAGTGCTGCGGTGGGCACGTCGCCGACCCGGAACGCGCCGATGTCGACCCCCGAGGAGATGACCTCACGGACCACCGCGTCGGTGCGCCTGCGGATCTCCGCGATCTCGCGGTAGTGCTCCTCCGAGAGCGCATGCAGTTCGTACTGCGCGACCCGGCAGGTGGTGTGGTGCACGGCGTGGATCCGCACGAAACGGTCGACGATGGCGCGGATCCGCTCGATCGGGTCGGTGGAACTCGTGGCGGCGCTCTCGACCTCCTCGAGGACGTGGAGGTGCCCGTTGCGGCCGGCCTCGAAGAGCACGGCCTCCTTGGACGGGAAGTGCACATAGAGCGCTGCGGGGCTCAATCCTGCGCCGACGGAGATGTCTCGGGTGGTGGTCGCGTGGTAGCCGCGGCGTGCGAAGGACTCCACCGCGGAGGCGACCAGCCGGCGCGCGACCTCGGATCCACCGCTCGGGAGCGCTGCGACAAGAGAGGCCTCGGGGGTCTGCTCGGGTGTGTCGGTCACGGGGTCCGTCCTGCGGGTCGCGGAGAAGGCGTCGTTGACATCATGCACCGTCGTTGGTCTACTGAGTGAGCGCTTAGTTCGTTCTGCTGAGTTCGTTCTGCTGAGTTCGCTCCTGCTACGGCCGATATCCGAGTCGCCCGAAAGGATCCTCGATGCCTTCTCCAGTCCTGTCCCGCCGCGACCTGGACTTCCTCCTGTACGACTGGCTCGACATCGAGTCCCTCACCGCTCGCGACCGCTTCGCCGAGCATTCACGGGAGACCTTCGACGCCGTACTCGACCTGAGCGCCGACATCGCCACCAAGCACTTCGCTACCCACAACAAGAAGGGCGACGCTCAGGAGCCTCGCATCGGCGAGGACGGTCGCGTCGAGATCATCCCCGAGGTCAAGGACGCGCTCGACCTGTTCTGCAAGGCGGGACTACTCGCCGGCGGGTTCGACGAGGAGCACGGCGGCATGCAACTGCCGGTCGCCGTGCAACGTGCCTCGATGGCGTGGTTCCAGGCCGCGAACGCCGGCACCTCGGCGTATCCCTTCCTCACCGCAGCCAACGCGAACCTGCTGGTCACCCACGGCAGCGACGAGCAGATCGAGATGTTCGTGCCGCCGATGCTCGAGGGCCGCTTCTTCGGCACCATGTGCCTGTCCGAACCGCAGGCCGGTTCGTCGCTCGCCGACATCACCACCAGGGCCGTGCCCGCCGCCGACGGCACCTACCGGCTGACCGGCACCAAGATGTGGATCTCCGGCGGCGACCACGAACTCACCGAGAACATCGTCCACCTCGTCCTCGCCAAGATCCCCGGCGGGCCGGACGGGGTGAAGGGCATCTCGCTGTTCATCGTCCCGAAATTCCTCGTCGAGGCCGACGGCACGCTCGGCGAACGCAACGACGTCGCGCTCGTCGGCCTCAACCACAAGATGGGCAACCGCGGCACCACCAACACCCTGCTCAACTTCGGCGAGGGCGTCCACACCCCCGGCGGCGAGGCCGGTGCGGTCGGCTACCTGCTCGGTGAGCCGCACGAGGGCCTGTCGTACATGTTCCACATGATGAACGAGGCCCGGATCGGCGTCGGCTTCCTCGCCACCTCCCTCGGCTACGCCGGGTACCTGCAGTCGCTCGACTACGCCCGTACCCGCACGCAGGGCCGGCCGCTCGGCGCCAAGGATCCGGCCTCGCCGCAGGTGCCGCTCGTCGAACACGCCGATGTGCGACGAATGTTGTTGGCGCAGAAGTCCTATGTCGAAGGCGCTCTCGCGCTGGGGTTGTACTGCTCGAAGCTCGTCGACGTGCAGCGCACCGCCGAGAGCGACGACGAGCGCACCCGCGCCGGTCTGCTGCTGGACCTGCTCACGCCCATCGCGAAGTCCTGGCCGTCGCAGTGGTGCCTCGAAGCCAACAGCCTCGCGATCCAGGTGCTCGGCGGCTACGGCTACACTCGCGAGTTCGACGTCGAGCAGTTCTACCGCGACAACCGACTCAACCCCATTCACGAAGGCACGCACGGCATCCAGGGCCTCGACCTACTCGGCCGCAAGGTGATCATGCAGGGCGGTGCCGCTCTCGCGCTGCTCGGCGAAGCGGTGGGCGAGACGATCGCGCGGGCGACGCAGGCCGGGGGCGACGCCGCCGCCTACGCCCAGCAGTTGGGCGCGGCCGTGGCGCGCGTCGCGGAGACGACCGCGACGCTGTGGTCCACCGGCGATCCCGCTGTGGCCCTGGCCAACTCGTCGGTCTACCTCGAAGCCGTCGGGCACGTGGTGGTGGCGTGGATGTGGCTCGAGCAGCTTCTCGCGGTGGGCGACCGCGAGGGCGACTTCTTCGACGGGAAGCGCGCCGCCGCACGGTATTTCTTCCGTTTCGAACTGCCCAGGACCGGTCCGCAGTTCGATCTGCTCGCAAGCCTCGACCGCACGACCCTCGACGTGTCACCGTCGGTTCTGTAACGACACCTTCCAGATGACCGTCACCGACCCGCCGACCGGTAGCGCATGCCACCGGTCGGCGTAGTCGTCGAAGGTGTCGACGATCCGGTCGACCACCGGGGTGACATCGTGCGCGGACACATATGCCGGAAGGCCCGACGCCAGGCCGCGTCGCGCCTCCCAGACGGGAACGGCGATGCGCGCCAGTGTCTCCGACCTGATCATGTCGGCCTCCGCGCGCGGCGGCATCGCATGCTTCTTCGAGCGCCGACGCCGACCCGCTCTGGTCCGCTCCGCATTGTCGACGGGCCAGAACATGCCGTTGTCGCCCGCGGCCAACTGCCCGAAGACACCGAGTTCGATACCCGCCTCGTTCTCGACCAGCAGGTGCACGAGGTCGTGGGGGAGATAGGGGTGACCGCCCGGGCCGTTGCGCGGAGCGAGCTCCGGACCGATGTCGCGGTGCACCGCGATCTCGTACCCGATCCCGGGACCCTTCGTGAAGACGACGCGCATGTTCGTCACGTTAGGCCCCGCGGGTGGAAGATCGCATCCGATTTTCAGGCGGATGCGCGCTCGACGAGCAACGACAGGGCGTGACGCACCGTCCTCGCGAGCACGTCCTGGGGATCACCGTCGAAGCGCTGCTCCTCGCTGCGGGTGCCGTCCGGACCGGTCGTCGCGAAGCACACCGTGCCCGGCGGGCGGCCGTCCTGCGGGTCGGGCCCACCGGCTCCGCTCACGGCGACGACGATGTCCGCGCCCAGGAGGCGGGAGGTGCTCTCCGCCATCGTGCGGGCCGCGCTCTCGGACACGACGGGGCCCTCCGGAACCTCGAGCAGGCCGTACTTGACCTCGCGCGAGTACGCGACGATGCCGCCGCGGAACCAGTCGGAGCTGCCCTTCGCGGCACCCAGGCGGGCTGCGAGCGTGCCCGCGGTGAGCGACTCCGCGCAGCCGAGCGTCAGCTCCTTGTCGGAGGCGAGCTGTGCCAGCTGCTCGATCAACTCGTCGGAGGTGTCCGTCCCCTCCACCACGTCGTCATCGGCCATGCGTATCTCCTTCCAGAGCATCGGGTCGCACCCAGCGGGTGAGCAGGGTGCCGTCGTCGTCGCACACCAGGTGCGCACGTTGCAGGGGTGTCAGAGCGGCCGTCGGCGAATGCGCGATACGCGCGGCGCTGCCGGCGGCCAGGACCGGAGCCCAGGTCAGGCACAGCTCGTCGACGACGCCGTCCTCGATCATGCGGCCGAACAGATTCGGTCCGCCCTCGCACAGCACCCGGAGCCATCCCGCCTCGCCGATCGCCGCGAGCAGGGAGGGGCCGTCGATCACTGCGTCGGCGATGACGCGGACGTCGCCTCCGGCGGCCTCCACCGCGCGCCGGGCGGTCTCGGGGGCCCGTGCGGTCGTGAAGACCACGGGCGGGATCGTCGTGTCGGTGAACAGACGCAGGTCGGGCGGCAGGTCGCACGAGGCGGTCACCACCGCGACCGGCGGTATCGGAGCGAGTCCGGCCTCCTCGCGGCGCACGCGCAGGGCCTCGCTGGTCCTCGCGCCGCCGTAGTTCTCGGCCCGCACGGTGCCTGCGCCCACGAGGATCACATCGGCGAGTTCGCGCAGCAGCCCGAAGACCTTCTTGTCGGCGGGCGAGCCGAGGGCGCCCGATCGTCCCTCGACCGCCACGGCTCCGTCGAGGGAGGACACGAAATTGATCCGCATCCACGGCCGGGACAGGTCGTCGGGATAGGCGTAGAGAGCGCGCAGCGCCGTGTCGTCCACGTGCTGCGTCGCATCGGTGCCGTCGAGTCGTCGCATGACGCCGATCAGACCACTCCCGCCCGCCGGATGCACGTCACGCGCCGTGCCCGGCGTCGAGATCACCCACGGACTTGAAGGTCATGAGGCGGTCCAGGTCGCCACGGAGCTCACCGCGTTCGGGTTCGAGGAGGAAACCGCCGTGGTCGCCGGTCGTGAAGGTCTCGAGGATCCGGCCGACGAACCACGCGCGCGGGCCGTCCAGCACGGGTAATGCGTGGGGTCCCTCGTGCCACGAGCAGCGGTCGAACTTGTCGATGTCGTCGCCGGTGTGCTCGCCGAACAGCGCTGCCAGTTCGCGGTCTGCCGGGGTCAGGACGTGCACGGCGAGGTGCTTCGCCTTCGACGCCACCCGGTAGGTCCGGTTCTTGTTCGACAGCGCCACCAGGAAGCGGGCCGGATCGATCGCGGACTGGGTCGCGAAACCGATCAGGCAACCGCTGCGTTCCTCGCCGTCGAATGCGGTGACGATGAACATCGGGTAGTCGAGCTGCGAGGCGATGCCCGCGAAACCGTCGGCGGATCCTTCGAGTGGGGTGCCGGCCATGAGCGGAATCGTACGGCCGTCACACCGATGCGGCGGTGGTTCGGCCGCGGTGCGGCTGTGAGTTTGGTCGGTGTGCGAGGTGGGGTACCCGCCGCAGTATGGACGCCGAGCACAGAGGTGATGGATCGTCGGGTGCCACCCTCGCCCCCGATGACCCGCGCAAACCCGACTCACCGACCGATCTGTCCACGCCGTCGTGGAAATATGTGCTGCGCAGGACGATTCGGGAGTTCAGTCGGGACCAGTGCACCGATCTCGCAGCCGCACTGACGTACTACGCCGTCCTGTCGCTGTTCCCTGCGCTGCTCGTCGTGGTCTCGTTGCTCGGCGTGTTCGGCCAGGGACAGACGACGGTCGACACCGTGCTCGGCATGGTCGAGGACCTCGGCCCGTCCTCCGCCGTCGACACCCTGCGAGGACCGATCGAACAGCTCGTGTCCGCACCGACAGCCGGATTCGCCCTGATCGTCGGTATTCTCGGCGCGCTGTGGTCGGCCTCGGGATATGTCGGCGCCTTCGGCCGCGCCATGAACCGGATCTACGAGATCGAAGAGGGCCGGCCCGTCTGGAAGCTGCGTCCGCTGATGCTGCTGATCACCGCTGTGGCCCTGGTGGCCGCCGGGACGACCGCCCTGATGCTCGTGATCAGCGGCCCGGTCGCACGCACGATCGGCGACGTCATCGGCCTCGGCGACACCGCCGTGACGGTGTGGAACATCGTCAAGTGGCCCGTGATGCTTGCGCTGGTGGTCATGATCGTCGCGGTGCTGTACTACGCGACGCCCAACGTGTCCCAGCCGAAGTTCCGCTGGGTCAGCCTCGGATCGCTCATCGCGATCGTCGTGTGGATCGTGGCTTCGGTGGCATTCGCCTTCTACGTCTCGAATTTCGGCAGCTACAACAAGACCTACGGCTCACTCGCCGGTGCGGTGATCTTCCTGTTGTGGTTGTGGATCACCAATCTGGCCTTGTTGTTCGGTGCCGAGTTCGACGCCGAGATGGAACGTGGCCGCCAGCTGCAGGCCGGTATGCCTGCCGAGAAGACATTGCAACTGCCCGAACGTGATTCGCGCGCGAGCGAGAAGAACGCCGCCAAGCTGGAGGAACTCGTCGAGCACGGGCGGAAGCTGCGCGAAGCCCACAACGCCGACGGCTCCTCCGGAGAGGCGGCCGACCCCGTGGGCCCTACCGGGCCCACGACGGAAAGGAATCCGCGATGACGACACCCGGCAATGCGCGCCCCGTAGCCGAACAACCGAAGAACCTGTCCACTGTCGAACTCACCGAGCGGCTCACCGAACAGGTCTCGACCCTGGTGCGGACCGAGGTCTCGCACGCGCTCGAGGAAGTCAAGTCCAAAGGCACCCGCATCGGTGTGGGCGTGGGGATCTCGGGTGCGGGAGCGATCCTGTTGTTCCTCGGTCTGGCGACCCTGATCGCGACGGCCGTGCTCGGCCTCGCCACCGCCGTCGAACCGTGGCTCGCGGCCCTCATCGTCGCGCTCGTGGTGCTCGCGGTCGGTGGCATCCTCGCCGCGGTCGGTGCCTCGAAGGCGAAGAACGCCGCACCGCCCGTGCCGGAACGCACGGTCGCCAGTGTCCGCGCCGACATCGACGCCGCGAAGGGAGCAACGAAGTGACCGCATCCGACAACGGTGGTCGTCCGGACGAGGTGGCCGACATCGAACGTCAACGGGCCGAACTCGCCGCGACCGTCGGCGAACTCACCGACAGACTCGACGTGCCCACCCGGGTCAAGCAGTCCGCGGCCGAACGGGCCCAGGAAGTCCGCAACCGGCCCGATCTGATCGCGGTGGCCGGCGGGGTCATCGCGGCCGTGCTCGTGCTGATGGTCGTGAGGCGCCGACGACGGAAGTGACGTAGGCGTACTCCAGCGGACGGATACTCGTGTTCTGCACCGAGTATCCGTCCGCTGCTGTGTGCAGGCTCAGCAGGGCGTGCCGTCAGCCGCCGAGCTGTTCCTTCAGCGCGTCGAGCACGGCCGGGTCCTCGATCGTCGACGGCACGGTGTACTCCTCGTGGTCGGCAATCTGCCGCATGGTCTTGCGGAGGATCTTGCCGGAGCGCGTCTTCGGCAGGGCCTGGACCACGGTCACGTCGCGGAAGGTCGCGACCGCACCGATCTGGTCGCGGACCATCGTGACGAGTTCCTGACGCAGGGTCTCGGGCTCGATCTCCACACCGGCCTTGAGCACCACGTAACCCGAGGGGCGCTGGCCCTTCAATTCGTCGCGGATGCCCACCACGGCGCATTCGGCGACAGCGGGATGCGAGGCCACCACGGCCTCCATGCTGCCGGTCGAGAGCCGGTGCCCGGCAACGTTGATCACGTCGTCGGACCGGCCGAGGACGAAGACGTAGCCGTCCTCGTCGACATAGCCCGAGTCGCCGGTGAGGTAGTAACCGGGGAAGGTGTCGAGGTACGACCGGCGGTACCGGTCGTCGTCCTGCCACAGGCCGGCCAGTGTGCCCGGCGGCAACGGCAGGCGGATGACGATGTTGCCCTCGGTGTTCGGATCGACGGGCTTGCCCTCTCCGTCGACGATCTCGACCCGGTAGCCCGGCACGGGGACGGTGGGGGAGCCGGCCTTGAGCGGCATCGCCTCGAGCCCGCGCAGATTCGCCGCGATCGCCCAGCCCGTCTCGGTCTGCCACCAGTGGTCGACCACCGGGCGGTCGAGCACCTTCGTCGCCCAGTGGTAGGTGTCGGGGTCGAGGCGCTCACCGGCGGCGAAGAGCGTCTGCAGCGAGTCGATGGGGTACTTCTTCAGTTCCTCGGCGTTCGGATCCGCCTTGCGCACAGCGCGAATCGCCGTGGGAGCGGTGAACAGCGCCTTGACGCCGTTCTCGGCGATGATCCGCCAGAACGCACCCGCATCGGGGGTGCCGACGGGCTTGCCCTCGTACATCACCGTCGTTGCTCCGACCAGCAGCGGGCCGTAGACGATGTAGGAGTGGCCGACCACCCAGCCCACATCGGACGCGGTCCACCACACGTCGCCCGGATCGATGTCGTAGATGTTGCGCATCGACCACGTCAGGGCCACGGCGTGCCCACCGTTGTCGCGGACCACGCCCTTGGGCTTCCCGGTGGTGCCGGAGGTGTAGAGGATGTAGAGCGGGTCGGTCGCCGCGACCGTCACGGGCTCCGCAGGGGACGCGTCGGCGCACAGTTCGTCCCAGTCGAACCACGCCGCCGAGGACGTCTGGTAGTCGGCCGCCGATCCGGGGATCTGCTCGCGGTTCTTCACGATCACGGTATGCGGCGGGGTCGGCGACAGGCCGATCGCCTGCTCGACGATCGGCAGGTACTCGACGGTGCGGCCGGGTTCGAGACCACCGGAGGCGGTGACGAGCACGACCGGCGTGGCATCGTCGATGCGGGTCGCGAGTTCCTTCGCGGCGAACCCGCCGAACACCACCGAGTGCACCGCCCCGATGCGGGCGCAGGCGAGCATCGCGATGGCGGCCTCGGGGATCATCGGCATGTAGACGATGACGCGGTCGCCGGCGGCGACACCCTGGTCGCGCAGCACACCGGCGAACTTCGCGACCTCGTCGAGCAGTTCGGCGTAGGTGTAGGTGCGCTTGGCCGGAACCATCGCCGAATCCCAGATCAGGGCCGGGCGGTCGCCGTTGCCGGCGTCCACGTGCCGGTCGAGTGCGTTGACGCTGGTGTTCAGGGTGCCGTCCGGGAACCACTTGTACGACGGTGCCGCCGAGTCGTCGAGAGCTCGCGTCGGCGCGCTCTCCCACTCGACCGCGCGGGCGGCCTCGAGCCAGAATCCCTCCGGATCCTCGGTGCTCCGACGGAACGCCTCCTCGTACGAGCCCATCGTTCGTGTCCTTCCTCGACGGCGGTTGTGGCCCGAACCACTCTATGTGACCTGCAAGGGGGTGGCTGCAGGTCTGCGTCGGACGGACACGACCAGGCGACGAACGGACGAAGTGCCTACCCTGAGCCGCATGACCTCGATCGCGGAAGACCTGCTGCTCCTGCTTCTGGACGACGAATCGGGAAAGCCTCTCGTCGACGGAGTGAAACTGCCCCGCGTTCTCGCGGGTGCGGTGCTCCTCGAACTCGCCCTCGACGACGTGGTGGCGGTCGACACCGAGGGGGAGCAGGTGAAGAAGGGGCGGATCGCGATACGCACCGAGGCACGACCCGCCGATCCGATCCTTGCCGAGGCAGTCGAGCGTCTCGGCTCGGGCAGGCCGCTGAAGCCGACGTCGGCCATCGAGAAACTGCAGAAGGACCTGCAGGAGAAGCTTCTCGCGCGGGTCGTCGAGCAGGGCTGGGTCTCGGAGGAGCGCGGGAGGATCCTCGGCGTGTTCCCGACGAAGAAGTGGCCCGCGATCGATTCCACCCACGAGCAGCGCGTCCGCGACCTGATCCGCGCGGCGTTGATCGACGGCCTGACCCCGGAGCCGCGCACCGCGGCGCTGATCGCGCTGCTGTCGGCGGCGGATGCGGCGCCGAAGGTGTTCCCGGACGCCGACAAGCGGGCAGTGAAGAAACGAGCGAAGGAGATCGCGCAGGGCGAGTGGGCGGCCGAGGCGGTGCGCGACGCCGTCACATCCGTCAACGCGGCCATGATGGCCGCCGTCGCGGCCGGCGGGGCTGTGGCGGGTTCGAGCTGATCCGGATCGCGCCGGGTCAGGAGTGCACGCCGAGCTTGCGGTACCGCTCGATCCGTCGCCGGTAGCGGTCCTCCGCGGGCTCGTCGGTGAGGATCGCGAGTTCGCGGGCGACCGCAGCACCGACCCGCTTGACGAACGAGACGGGTTCCTCGGTGGCATCGGGGTGCTCGGGGACGATCGCGTCGACGACACCGTTGCGCAGCAGGTCGCGGGAGCGGATCCCCTGATCCTGCGCCATGGCCGGTGCGTGGGTGGTGTCGCGGTGCACGATCGCACTCGCGCCTTCGGGCGGGAGCGGGGCGAGCCAGCCGTGCTGCGCGCACAACACGCGGTCGGCGGGCAGCAGGGCGAGCGCGCCGCCTCCGGTTCCCTGACCGAGCAGCACCGACACCGTCGGGGTGGGCAGAGTGACGAGATCGGCGAGGCAGCGGGCGATCTCGGGTGCGAGCCCGCGTTCCTCTGCCTCCTTCGACAGCGACGCGCCGAGGGTGTCGATGACGAGCACGAGCGGCAGGCGCAGTTCGTCGGCGAGACGCATCGCGCGGCGGGCCTCGCGCAGTGCTCCCGGCCCCATCGTGCGTTCGGGTGACTGTCCCGCACGGTCCTGGCCGAACATCACACACGACACGCCGCGGAACCGGGCGAGGGAGAGCAGGACGGTGCGATCGGATTCGCCCTCACCGGTCCCGGACAGGGGGACCTGCGCGGAGGCGGCGTGACGCAGCAACTGCCGGATACCGGGCCGTTCGGGCCGTCGGCTGAGCATTACCGAATGCCAGGCCGGGATGTCGGGCACGTCGTCGACGGTGGTGATCGCCGGACTCGACGTCACCTCGGGCCGGTTGCCCTCGACGAGTACGCGCAGCAGCCGGTGCACGACCTGACGCACACCGCCGAGGGGCACGACCCCGTCGATCACGCCCTTGCGGTACAGGTTCTCCGCGGTCTGGACGTCCTCGGGGAAGTTCTCCTGGTAGAGCGCCTTGTAGACGCGCGGACCGAGGAACCCGACGAGCGCGCCCGGTTCGGCGGCAGTGACGTGCCCGAGCGACCCCCACGACGCGAACACCCCGCCCGTCGTCGGATTGCGCAGGTACACGAGATAACCGAGATGTGCGGCCTTGTGCGCAGCGACGGCGGCGGCGATCTTCACCATCTGCACGAAGGCGAGGGTGCCCTCCTGCATGCGGGTGCCACCCGAGGTGGGCGACGCGAGCAGGGGCAGTCCCTCGGCGGTCGCGCGTTCGACGGCGGTGACGATGCGTTCGGCGGCGGCGACACCGATCGAGCCTGCGAGGAAGGAGAATTCGCACACGATCAGAGCGACCCGGCGGCCGTGGACGGTGCCCGAACCGGTGAGCACGGATTCGTCGACCCCGGACTTCTCGGCGGCCCTGTCCAGATCGGCGAGGTACTTCTCGCCGGCCCCGACATCGATCGGCGGAACGTCCCAGGAGACGAAGCTTCCCGGGTCGAGCACCTTGTCGATGAACTCCTGCGCCGAGATCCTGCTACCGGCCACGTCGCCTCCACCTGTCCTCGTCCGTCGCGGTCAACCTATACCGGCGCGAACGAGGGGGAGGACATGTGCGTGTTCTTGCGACACACCGCATCTATCCTCCCCCTCGTTGTGGGATCGGCTATCGGCCGAGCGCTTCCTTCCACGTGACCGTCCGGCCGATGCGCAGGATCGACCGCTGGTAGATGCGCGCGGCGATCACACTGAGCATCGCGATCGCGGCGACCATCAGCACGATGGTGCCGACGATCTGCACCGGCGTGGCCACGCCCGCCGCGATGCGCAGCGGCATGAGGATCGCGGAGAACGGCGGGATCCAGCTCAGCGTGGTGCTCCATCCGGCCTCGGGGTCGTCGACCGACGAGAACGCCGCGAAGAACATCGCGAGAATCAGCATCACCAGCGGACCCGAGGTGGAATTGACGTCCTCCTGCCGCGACACCATCGACCCCGCCGCCGCGTAGAGGACGGCGAAGAACGCGAAGCCGAGGACGAACCAGCCGAGGGTGCCGGCGAGCACGCCGAGGGCGGTGCCGGTGATCGTGAGGGTGTCGGTGGCGAGCGCCGTGCCGACACCGACCGCGCCGTAGGCGGTGAGTTGCAGGAGCCCGACCGCGCCGATGCCGAGGATCTTGCCCCACAGCAGTTGCAGCGGACGCAGCGTGGACAGCAGCAGTTCGACGACACGCGAGGACTTCTCCTCGACGACACCCATCGCGACGTACATGCCGAACATCAGGATCTGCATGTACAGCAGGATCACCGCGATGATCGAGAGGATGATGCGTTGTCCCTGTTCGGGGTCCGGCGGGTCGAGGGCGTCGACGGTCACGGTCGCCGCCGAGACGTCGGCCGCGACCGCGGCGGGATCGACGCCGCGGTCGGTCAGCGCGGCGACCTGGGCCTGCTGCACGACAGCGGCCTCGACGACCGCGCGGACGTCGGTGTCGAGTTCCGATTCGGTGATCGCTGTGACGGATGCGCCGTCGCCGGGGACGAGCGCGACGTCGAGATCGCCGGAGGACACCTGCTCGCGGGCGGTGGCGGCGTCGGGAACGTCGGAGACCTCGAGCGGAGTGCCGACGGTCTCGCCGAGCGACTCGATCGTCGTCTGCAGCGCGGGCGCCCCCACGACTCCGACGGTGGGGCGGTCGTCGTCGCCGCCGGACAGGATCGAGGTGGCGACGATACCGACGACGATCGCGACGAGGATGATCGCGTTGCTGATCAGGAAGCTCTTCTTCTGAACCTGCGTGACGAACTCGCGCGACGCGACGAGACCGACCGCGCGGGCGTTGCTCAACGGGGCGCTCATGCGGAAACCACCTCTCGGAACAGCTCGGTCAGGGATGGGCGTCGGAGCGAGAACTCGTGGACCGGGCCGGTGGCCAGGGCCGCCTTGAGGATCAGCTGGTCGTCGGCGCCGGGGGTGACGGTGAGTACGGTGCGCTCGTCCTCGTACTCGGCGTGCGTGACGCCCGGCAGACCGTGCGCCCAGCCTCGGGGTGCCTGCGGCGCGTGGACGACGAGGAGCGCGTCGCCCTTGGACCGCAGGTCGTCGACGGTGCCCACGGCGCGCATCCGACCTGCGCCGATGATGCCCACGCGGTCGCACAGGCGCTGGACGAGGTCGAGCTGGTGGCTCGAGAACACCACCGGCACGCCATCTTTCGCCTTCTCGAGCAGGACGTCGCTCATGACGTCGACGGCTACCGGGTCGAGGCCGGAGAACGGCTCGTCGAGGACGAGGACCTTCGGGTCGTGCACGAGAGCCGCGGCGAGCTGCACGCGCTGCTGGTTGCCGAGCGACAGGGCGTCGACGGTGTCGCCGAGACGTTCGGCGATGCCGAGCCGTTCGGTCCACCGTTGCACCGCCTCCGACGCCTCCGACTTCGAAAGGCCGTGCAGCCGAGCGAGATAGGACAGTTGCTTGCCGACCTTCATCTTCGGATACAGGCCGCGTTCCTCGGGCATGTACCCGATGTTGCGGCGCATCTCGAGGTCGACCGGCTTCCCGTCGATGCGGACCTCGCCGGAGTCGGCGGCCAGGACGCCGAGGGTGATCCGCATAGTGGTGGTCTTGCCGGCGCCGTTGCTGCCGACGAAACCGAACAATTCGCCGGGGCGGACTTCGAAACTCACGCCGTCGAGAGCGACCGTGTCGCCGTAGCGCTTCGAGAGATTGTCGATCGTCAGTGTCACAGCAGGTCCTCCGGATCGTCGTCGGGGCGGGTCCAGGCGAGCAGAACGGCGGGCAGGCAACCGCTGAACAGTATCGAGGCGAGAGCGAATCCGCCTGCGGAATAGGCGAGTGCCCGATGGTCGATCGAGTCGATCGCCGGGCTCCACAGCAACGCGAAAATCGGGATCATCAGCAGGCCCTGCGCCACGGACAGACCGATCGAGCGGGCGCTGTTGCGCTCGGCGATCTCGCGTTCATCGAGGGCGTGGCGGGGCGCGTCGGACTGCCTTCCCGAGACGATCTGCAGGCAGGTCCACGCGGGAAGGAACGCGAGAACGATCGGCAGCCACACCAGGGAGGCCACGATCGTGAAGTACGACGCGACGGCGGTCACGAACATGGCGCCGATGAGTGCGACGACTGTGCCGGCGAGGATGCGCCGGCGATGTTGCGTGCGCCAGTTCGGCAGCCACCCGGAGGTGAGCTTCTCGTTCTCGAGGAACCGGCGGGTGCGGTAGTGCTCGTAACGGTCGAGCAGCGAGGCGGTGGACACGTCAGGCCTCCTTTCGAGGCTTGTACAGCTCGGTCGACAACGGCGTGAACTCGGTACGGGAGAAGACGGCTTCAACCGGTAGTCCGAAGACATCGCAGATGCGGAAGGCGAGATCGAGGCTCGGATAGTGGTCGCCGCGTTCGAGTGCTCCGACGGTCTGCGGGTTCACATCGATGAGCGCGGCCAGTTGTGCGCGGCTCATGCCACGCTCCGCGCGCAGGACGCGGATGCGGTTGTAGATGGGGAGAGCTTCCCCACGACGTACCGGACTCATGTAACAAAGTGTTGTGAAAACCCAACGCTTTGTCAATGGGTGAGGATGGATCGATATGTCGTAGTGTTGTCAGTCGTCGTCGGCGAAACCGCGGAGACGGTCGAGTTCGCGGCGTTCCTTCTTCGTCGGGCGGCCCGCCCCGCGGTCGCGGCGGGGGAGCGCCGCGAGGATCTCCTTCGGTGGAGGCGGGGGACTGTGATCGATGTAGGCGGTCGCGGCGATCGGTGCACCCACGCGCTTGTTCACGAGCTGGGTGACCTCGACGATCTTCTCCGTTCCGTGCGCGCGTACGCGGACCTCGGCTCCGATCGTCACCGGCGTCGACGGCTTGGCCGTCACACCGTCGACGCGGACGTGCCCGGCGCGGCACGCGCTCGCCGCGGCGGACCGGGTCTTGAACAGCCGGACCGACCACGTCCAGCTGTCCACGCGCACGCTTCCACCCATCTACATCAACTCCTCGCTCAGCTTCCCGTCGTCGAGCATCCACCGACGTGTCGTCCGTGTGGTCTCCAGCATGCGGCGATCGTGCGTGATCAGCAGCAGGGTTCCCTCGAAACTGTCGACGGCCTGCTCGAGTTGCTCGATCGCCGGCAGATCCAGGTGGTTGGTGGGTTCGTCGAGCACCAGCAGATTGACGCCGCGTGCCTGCAGCAGTGCGAGTCCCGCGCGGGTGCGTTCGCCCGGCGACAGCGACGACGCCGTCCGCAGGACGTGGTGCCCTTTGAGGGCGAACTTCGCCAGCAGGGTCCGCACGTCGGCGTCCGGCCAGTCGGGCACGTTGCGCCCGAACGCCTCGACCAGCGGTTCGTCCCCCTCGAACAGGCTGCGGGCCTGATCGATCTCGCCGACGAGAACACCCGACCCCAGCGACGCGCGACCGGTATCCGGTTCGATCGTGCCGAGCAGCAACCGGAGCAGCGTAGACTTCCCGGCGCCGTTCGGGCCGGTGACGACGATGCGGTCGCCCCACTCGACCTGCGTGGTGATCGGCCCGAGGACGAAGTCGCCCCGCTGGACGACGGCCTCGCCGAGGGTCGCGACCACCGTGCCGCTGCGCGGGGCGGCGGCGATGCACATGCGCAGTTCCCATTCCTTGCGCGGCTCCTCGACGACGTCGAGCCGCTCGATGCGCCGCTGCGTCTGACGCGCCTTCGCCGCCTGCTTCTCGGTGGCCTCCGCGCGGTGCTTGCGTCCGATCTTGTCGTTGTCCTTGGACTTGCGGCGCGCGTTGCGGACGCCGTGTTCGAGCCAGTTGCGTTGCATCCGGGCGCGTTCCTCGAGCTGCGACTTGGTGTCGGCGAACTCCTCGTACTGTTCGCGCGCGTGTCGGCGCGCCACCTCGCGCTCGACGAGATACGCCTCGTACCCGCCCTCGTAGACCGAGATCTGCTGCTGCACGGGATCGAGTTCGACGATGCCCGTCACCGTGCGCGCGAGGAATTCGCGGTCGTGGCTGACGACCACCAATGCCGTGCGTGTCTCGTCCACGAAGCGTTCGAGTCGTTCGAGGCCGGCCAGATCCAGGTCGTTCGTCGGTTCGTCGAGCAGGAGCACGTCGTAGCGCGACAGCAGCAGTGCCGCCAGCCCGGCGCGGGCGGCCTGGCCACCGGAGAGCGCCGTCATCGGAGCGTCGAGGCCCGCTTCCAGGCCGAGGTCGTCGATCACCTTCTCGGCGCGCTCGGCGAGGTCGGCCCCGCCGAGCGCCAGCCACCGTTCGAGCGCCGGGGTGTACTCGTCCTCGTCGGAGTCGCCGAGTCGCTCGGCAGCGGCGTTCATGACGTGTTCTGCCGCCGCGACACCCGTGCGACGTGCGAGGAAACCGAGGATCGTCTCGCCCGGCACCCGTTCGGGTTCCTGGGCGAGATAGCCGATGGTGGCGTCGGGCGGGCTGAGGACCACCGAGCCGGTGACATCGGCGTCACCGATCTCCGCGAGGGTCGTGAGCAGCGTCGATTTCCCGGCGCCGTTGGCCCCCACGAGGCCGATCACATCGCCGGGTGCGACGGTGAGATCGAGTCCGTCGAACAGGACACGTTCCCCGCGGGAGGCCGACAGGCCGTTGATACGAAGTGTTGCGCTCACGCTCCGAGTATCCCGGGCGAGGTGGAGCCGGGTTCCGGCGCGGGTCCTCCGTGCCACGGAACCACTCGTCAGCTCCGGCACTCCGCGGGGACGATCTCCTCGTCCTGCCCGTCCACCGGGACGAGATCGAGCGGATTGTCGATCTCGTCGCGCGCCGTCCGGGCCGCGACGATCACGATCACCGCGGCGACGGCCGGCACCAACCCGGCGATCGCGAAGGTCGGCGCGAGCCCGACCGTGAGGGCCAGCGGCCCGGCCACGGCCATGGACAGCGGCATGAACACGATCGAGACGAAGAAGTCGAGACTCGAGACCCGACCGAGCAGGTGCGCGGGCACCCGCCGTTGCAGCAGCGTTCCCCACACGACGGATCCGGCGTTGAACAGCGCGCCGACGACGAACACCGCGGCGATCATGATTGGTACCGACCCGGAGACCCCGATGACGGCGAGGGGGACGCAGCCCAGCCCCCACATCAGAAGCGGGACGGTGAGATAGCGCCTCGGCAGCCGCAGCGACGCCACGAGCATCGACCCGACTGCCCCACCGACACCGAAACCGGCCATCACCATCGCGTGCTGCAACGGCCCGCCCCCGGTCGCCTCGCGGATCGCGAACGGGATCAGCACCTCGATCGGTCCCAGCACGCAGAAGACCGCGACGGACCCGAACAGGAGCGTTCCGAGCAACCATCGCGTGCGCACGGTGAACCGCACACCCTCCGCGAGATCGTCGAGCACGGAACGGAATCCGCTCGACCCTCCGGTCCGCGTGTCGTCGCAGCGGACCACGGTCGGGTGCATCGCGAGGATGCACAATGCCCCGACCACCTCGAGGAGCGCGACGGTGCACATGGCGACGGCGGGGGACGAGGCCGCCACGACGGCGCTCGCCGCCGCCGGACCGGCCGCCTGCACGAGCGTCGGCCGGAGCACACCCTCGACACCGTTGGCGGCGAGCAGGTCCTGCGGCGGGACGATGGACGGCAACAGCGCCGAATAGGCCGGGAACTGGACGCCGTTGGCGAACCCGAGTGCGAAGCCCACGACGGTGAGATGCCAGAAGGCGATCGATCCGTTCACGGCGAGCGCAGCCGTCACCGCGACCAGCACCGCCCGGACGATGTACGTCGCGAGGAGCAGGGTGCGCTGCGGGATCCGATCGGCGAGCACACCCCCGAGAAGTGCGACGAGGAGCATGCCCACGGCAGGCCCCACTGCGACCGAGGACAGTTCGGCCGGACCGCCACCCATCTCGACGACCTGCCACACCACCGCGATGAGCCAGGTGCCCACGGACAGCAGTCCCGCGGCGAGCGCCAGGATCAGCAGGCGGTACTGCGGATGAGCGAACGGCCGCACGGGTCCGCGCGCCAGGCGCGGACGCCGGTGCGTCGGTGATGCGGTGTGGTTGCTCATCGCGTTCCCCCGGTCGTCGGACGGTCCGATGAGATCTTGCGACCTCGAGGCGACTCGAGGTCAAGTGTCTTCGCCCCCCGGGTGACCGATCAACCGATTTTTCCGTGAGCGTCGCCGTCAGCGTGCGGGTCCGACTTCGAGAACGATGTCTGCGGAACGCCTTTCGTCGTTCTCGGTGGTCCACTCGATCGACACGACGTCGCCGGGACGGTGACGGAGCAGACGTTCCTCGAGTTCTCCGGTCGACGAGACGCGCTCCCCGTCGAACGACACCACGACGTCGCCGGCGTCGAGACCGGCGTGATAGGCGGGACTGTCGTAGGACACCCACAGCACCTCGGCCCCGAGATCCTGCCCGTCCTTGCGGGCGGTGGTGACGCTCGCGCCCAGCCGGGGCGTCGGGCCCACGTGCACCGACCCTTCGCTCACTCCCGTCCGCACCTGCTCGACGACGGTGATCGCCTCGGTGATGGGCACGGCGTACGCCTCGGGGGTCGTATCGGGCGAGGTGTCGATGTTCCGCTGCACCGCACCCGCGGTGTTGATCCCCACGACCGTTCCGTACTCGTCGACGAGCGGCCCGCCGGAATCACCCGGCCGGATCGGGGCATCGGTGCGGATCATCCCGGTGAGGCGGTGACGTGAACCGTCCGTGGCGTCGCGCACCACCACATTGCGGTCGAACTCGACGATGGTGCCGGGGGTCGCCACGACGACCCCACCGCCCTGGGAATTGCCGAAGGCCGTGACCCGGCTGCCCACCGGCGGCAGGTCCTCGGCGATCGCGGCGGCCGGAAGATCGCTCGCGGTGCCGAGCCGCAGGACGGCGAGATCGCGCTCGCGGTCGTAGCCGAGGACCTCCGCGTCGTAGATCAGACCGTCCGCGCCGCTCACCGCGCTGATATCGGTGGCTCCGCTCACCACATGATGGTTCGTGACGACCGTGCCGTCGGGGGTGATCACGATCCCGGTGCCCGTCATGCCCGTCCATCCCGCGCTCGCGTCGATCGTCACGACGACCGGCAGGGTGCGCGCGGTGAGTTCGTCGGCGGTCAGCGGTGTCGGGGAAGGAGCGACCGGCGCCGGCGGTGGGGGAGGGAGTGCGACGTCGACCAGGGCCGGTGCCGATGCGACGAGACTGGCGGTGGTCGCGAGCGCGACCAGCAGCACCGATCCGCCCCGCCCGCTCACTGCTGCGGCACCTCGCCGGTGAGATGGTCGACCAGTTCCCGGGCCGCGGCGCGACCGGCGCGGTTCGCTCCGATCGTGGACGCCGACGGGCCGTAGCCGACGAGATGGATGCGCGGATCCTTCGCGACGCGGGTCGCGAGCCGGCCGTCCATCGTGATGCCGCCACCGGCGTTGCGCAACGACAGCGGTGCGAGATGGTCGAGGGAACTCCGGAATCCGGTGCACCACAGGATGACATCGACGTCGAGTGTCCGGCCGTCGCTCCAGCGGACGCCGGTCTCGGTGATCTCGGAGAACATCGGGGACCGCTCCAGCGCGCCGCGTTCGCGCGCGGCCCGAAGCGCCGGGGTGAGCGGGAGCGCGGTGACGGAGACGACCGATCCGGGTGGCAGTCCGCGTCGTACCCGATCCTCCACGAGAGCGACGGCGGCGTGACCGCGCTCGGCCGTGAAAGGTTCCTCGCTCCAAGCAGGTTCGCGTCGCGTCACCCAGGTGGTCTCGGTGACGCGGGAGATCTCGTCGAGGAGCTGGACCGCGGAGATGCCGCCACCGACGACGAGCACGTGCTGCCCGGTGAACTCCTCGGCCGTTCGGTAGTCCTTGGTGTGCAGCTGCCGTCCGGTGAACCGCGCGGCGCCGGGATACCAGGGGACGAAGGGGCGCTCCCAGGTGCCGGTCGCGTTGATGATGCCGCGTGCCGCGTAGACGGCCGATTCGGTCTCGACCCGCAGTCGCTCGCCGCGGTCGCACACGACCCGCACGGTGGTGGGGCGGTGGACGGGAAGGTCGAACTCCTTCTCGTAGGCGGCGTAGTACTGCGGTACCGCAGAGGCTGCCGGAACCTCGCCCGCGGAGGTGTCGACGACGTCCGCGAACGCGAGGCCGGGCAGGTCGTGGACGCCGTTGACGGTGCTCAGTGTCAGTGATGGCCAGCGGTCCTGCCATGCCCCGCCGGGGCCGAATGAGCGGTCGAGGACGACGAATCCTGTTTCGGGTGCGACTCCGAAGCGGGTGAGGAAGTAGGCGGTCGACAGGCCGGCCTGCCCGGCGCCGATCACGACGATGTCGACCGGCGTCGCATCGGCGGTCTGTACCTCGGCCGCATCGAGTGCCTCGTCGGCGAGCATCGCGAGCCTCCCTCTCGGATCGTTGTCCTTCATCATGCCGCGATCGCGGCCGGTGCGCGGAAGGAACGCTGTCCGCAGCCGTAGAAATGTGATATCACTTTAATATCGCTTTGACTCTGGGAGGTAGTAACATGGATGTCGTGCAGTCGCCCGTGACCGTCGAGCGGCCGGGCCCCTCGTCCAACGGCTGGCCGGTGCTGATCGCCGCTCTGGTCGCAATCGCCGTCGGCGCCGGGCTGATCGGCTGGGGAGCGGTGGATGTCACGGTCCCGCTGATCATCGTCGGCGCCGTCATCGTGGTGCTCGCCCTCGTGCCGCTCGCCGGACTCGTCCTCGTCGAACCGAACGAGGCCCGCGTCCTCCAGCTCCTCGGCAGCTCGTACACCGGCACCCTGCGCGAACCCGGTCTGCGCTGGATGAACCCGCTCAACACCCGCCGCAAGATCTCCACCCGCATCCGCAACCACGAGACGGGCAGAGCCAAGGTCAACGACGCCGACGGCAACCCCATCGAGATATCGGCGGTCATCGTGTGGCAGGTCGAGGACACCGCGCGCGCCGTCTTCGACGTCGACGACTTCGAGGAGTTCGTCGCCGTGCAGACCGAGGCCGCGGTCCGTCACATCGCCGGCTCGTACCCGTACGACGCTGCGCCGGAAGTGATGTCGCTGCGTCAGAACGCCGACGAGATCACCACCAAGCTCTCGGCCGAGGTCCACGACCGCGTGCAGTCCGCCGGTATCCGCGTCATCGAGACCCGCATCAACCAGCTCGCCTACGCACCCGAGATCGCCCAGGCGATGCTGCGACGTCAGCAGGCCGGCGCCGTCATCGCCGCCCGCGAGCAGATCGTCAAAGGCGCCGTCTCGATGGTCGGCACCGCCCTGGCCCGCCTCGAGGCCGAGCACACCGTCGAGCTCGACGAGGAACGCAAGGCCGCGATGGTCTCGAATCTCCTCGTCGTGTTGTGTGGAGACCAGAGTGCTCAGCCCGTCCTCAACACGGGATCGCTGTACCAGTAGGGATCATGCGGCATGGCCGAACGTAAGAAGGTGCTGCTGCGCCTCGACCCGGCAGTCCACGACGCGCTCGCGCGGTGGGCTGCCGACGAGTTGCGCAGCACCAACGCCCAGATCGAGTTCCTGCTCCGGCGGGCCCTCACCGAGGCCGGCCGGATGCCGCGCGAGGTGGGGCGCATACGCGGGCCCGGTCGTCCGCGCGCCGATGCCGACGACGAGGAGTGAGCTGACATGGCAGATCCTCCGAGGAGGGCCGCCGTCGACGAGGCGGGACGCTACGCAGTGCTCCACCCGGCGATCGCCGAAGCGGCCCACCGCGCGGGGGCGACCGCGATCGGCCTGATCGACGTGGGGCGCCCCGCGGCGCTGAACCTGTGCGTCGACCGCGTGGGCATTACCTACAGCGACGGGGTGTTCCTGGGTGACCCGGATTCTCCTGTGCAGGAGAGCTGTTCGATCGTCCACGGCGGGACGGTTCCCGACCGGGCGATGCCTCCGGTGGTCGCGCGCGTCGCCGTGACGCGGCGCCGGCCCGACGTCGAGGACGCCCTGCTCGCCGAGGATCCGCCCGTCCGGTTCTGCGGCGACGTCGTGGAACTGCTGCCCGAGGGGATCGCGGCGGTACCCGAGGGTGCTCTGCCCGTCGTGACGACGACCTGGGCGTTGTCGCGCCTGGCAATTCCGCGGCGCCCGTCGTTCGTCGACAGTCTTCGCGAGGCGGCCGCGGGACGGACGGTCGCGTGGGTGTCGGCCGAGGGGGTCGGCGCCGCACCGTCGGTCCCGACGCTCGGTGACCGTCCGGCCTCCGGCCACAGCATCGTGGGCGTGGCCGTGTACCGCGGATCCGAGCAGCACGTGGATGCAGTCGGCCGCTGCTGGTCGCGGGGACGGATGCTCGATTGGTTCCCCTGATTCTTGTGGTGCCGCCGATTCGTATGCCGCGAACGCCGTTCGGCGGTGCGGCGTCACACCGTTTGCGGTATCCGCGCGACCAGGCGGTCCAAGGCCTCTGCGGCGGGATTTCGGCCGCCGGCCAGGCTGTAGTACAAGCGACCCCAGATGGCATTCTTCGTGACGGGTAGCCGGTCGATCGTGCGGTACAGCGAACGCCGGGCAAGTGTGGGTAATGCGCCGGACTGCGCGAACGCACTCTCCTGCCGGAACTGCAGTGCTCGTGCCTGATCCACGTGGGGTTCGCGCAGTTCCTGGAAGATTCTGCACCGCTCGTCGACGAAGATGTCGGACTCCTCGGCGCGGAGTGCCGGCCCGAGCTGATCCCCCAGAACGACCGCATCGAGAATCGCGTGATTGACCCCCTGGGCCAGGACCGGTGTGAGGGTGTGCGCCGCGTCGCCGACGAGGACCAGGCCGGGGATGCTCCATCGGGGGCATCGGCTGCTGAAGATCTCGAGCATCGACGTATCACGCCACGTTCGGACGGAGTGTTCTGTTGCCTCGCCGAGGTCCGGGACTATCCGGGCGACGCTGCTGTACAAGGACGGCAGACCGGCCTTGCGGATCCTGCTCAGGCCTCCGGGAGGGATGTTCACGCCGAGCCGGAGGATCCCCGGAACTGTCGGTATGCACATCACGTGGGCGTCGTCGGCGAGGTGGACCTGGTAGCGGGTCAGATCCCATCCCGCAGGTGGGTCCACCTTGAACCACAAGAAATCCCGGCGCATCGGCTGCTTACGGGATACGAGGCCGGCCGCAGCACCCAGCTTGCCGTACCGTCCGTCCGCGGCGACCACCACCCGTGCGGTGATCGTGTTCTCGTCCTCTCCGATCCGGTAGCGCACCCCCACGATGCGTGGTCCGCGACGAATCAGCTCCTGAACCGATGCGCCTCGAATCAGCCGAAATGACGGAAACCGTGCAGCGGCAGCGTCGATGGCGTCGAGTAGCGAATCCTGCGGGATCTCCAGAGGGCTCTCCTCAGCGTCTGCGAGTTCGGAGAAGCGGACGGTGAGTACCTCCTGGCCGGCATCGACAATTCGTATGCCCGACACCGGCATCGTGCGATCGGCCGGCAGCTGATCGAGTACCCCGAGGCGCCGGAGCGCGGTCACCGAGTCGGGGGAGATCGACTCACCACGGAACGTGCGGGCGGCAGAGGGAGCTGTCTCGAGAACCGCAACCGCGACGCCTTGGAGCGCCAGGCACAATCCTGTCATCATTCCGGCCGGACCTGCACCGGCGACGACCACGTCGTACTGCTCGGGGCGTTCGGAGATTTCCGTCATCGGCTGCTCTTTCGGTGTGATCGACACGTTCGGTGAGAAGCCTAGGAATACGCCCGAAACTCCTGGGGGGCACGCGTCTGAAGCGACCGTTTCGAACCGCTGTGGGAATTCCTAAAGTATTGCTGAATCCGGTTGTCCCACAGACTGTCTCTCTTTACCGTCGAGTTCCGATCGCCGCAGCATGCAGGAAAGGGAACCAGTGACTTCGACAGCAGCAGAATCGACCGGCGACACGAGCGAGCATACGGGGCGATGTCCGTACAGCTATCCGTTCGATCGCCCGTCGGCGATGGGTGTCGCGCGTGAATACCGCGAGATCCAGGAACATGAGGCGGTCGGACGGGTGCAGATGCCGTCGGGTGATCGCGCCTACCTCGTCACGCGATACGACGACGTGAGGACGGTTCTGTCCGATCCCCGCTTCTCACGTGCCGCCACCCTGGCCGAAGGAGCGCCTCGCCTCGGGCCGGCCCCGCAGAACTTCCCGACCCTCCTCAATATGGACCCTCCCGACCACAACCGGGTACGCAAGATGATTTCGGGGACGTTCACCTCCCGCCGCGTCGCCGTACTCGAGCCGCACGTCACCGGTCTCGTCGAGCAGTACCTCGACGAGATGATCGAAGCCGGTCCGACCGCGGATCTCGTCGAGATGTTCGCAAGTCGACTGCCCGTCCAGGTAATCTGCGAACTGCTCGGTGTGCCGATGAGCGATCGGGAACAGTTCGGAGCATGGTCGCGCGCATTCCTCGCCACCACAACCGCGGAATACACCGCAGAGCAAGTTCAACAAGCGCAGGGGGCGTTGTTCGTCTACCTCACCGAGCTCATCGCGAGCAAGCGTGCAAACCCGCAGGACGACATCCTCAGCGACCTGGTCGTGCAGAACGACGCGAAAGGTGCGATCTCGGAACTTGAACTGACCTTCCTCGGGGTCAGTCTCCTGGTCGCCGGACACGAGACCACCGTCAACATGATCGCCAACGGTGTGTTCGCGCTCATGTTGGATCCTGCCGCTGCGGAACTGCTCCGTTCCCGACCCGAAATCGTCGACACCGCGGTCGAGGAACTCCTCCGCTTGTTCGGTCCGGGAACGGAAGGGTTGCTCCGGATCGCGGCGGAGGATGTGGAACTCTCGGGCGTGAGGATCCCTGCGGGAAGTGCTGTTCTGCCGAGCCTCATCGCAGCGAACCGCGATGAGAATCGATATCCCGGAGCGGAACACCTCGATCTGGAAAGAAAGGACGTCCCGCATCTGTCCTTCAGCCACGGTCCGCACTTCTGCATCGGCGCGGCGCTTGCCCGCGCCGAGCTTCGGGTGTCCTTCAACGAGATCCTGCGTCGTCTTCCCGGACTGGCGCTCGCGATCCCCGCGGCCGACGTGCCCCGACCGGAAGGGCTGCTCGTCAACGGCGTGTCGTCTCTTCCGGTGACCTGGGATGCCGATGCTGCCCGAGCAGTGCCCTCCCGACCGCTATCGGAATCCACCCGTTCGACTTCAGGAGAAGCCCCATGAAATGGAACAACACGTTCGTCGCCGGTGTCGGAGCGTACGTGCCGAGCTCCGTGACGACCTCCTCTGCGGTCGACCAGGGGCTCTACAGCGAGGAATCGCGTGAGGCCGACGGTTTCGAGGGTGCGAGCATCGAGCGCGAGCTGGTCCCGCCGCAGATGGCAGTCGAGGCCGCCGGGAAGGCTGTCACCGATGCCGGGATCGATTCGAACGACATCGACATCGTCTTCCACAGCGGTATCTGGTTCCAGGGTGTCGACATGTGGCCCGCGGCCTCCTACGTGGCAGCGCACGCCGCCCGTCCGGGTGCACGTGCCTTCGACCTGCAACAGCAGTGCAATGTCGGACTGAGTGGGCTCGAACTCGCCGCCGCTCTGTTGCCCTCTGTGAACGGCCACATCCTGCTCACGACGGCCGACCGCTTCGATGGTGGCCCCGTCGACCGGTGGCGAACCGAATCCGGTGTCGTCTACGGGGACGGTGCAGGTGCTGTGGTGCTGTCGTCGACCGGTGGGAAGTTCGAACTCGTCTCGACGCACACGGAAGCAGCCAACGATCTCGAGAAGGTGGTGCGCGGACCGCAGTTCGCGACGTGTCCGAGCACGACGACGATCGACATCGGTGCGCGCTTCGACTACTTCATCTCGACGGGTGGGATGCGTGCGGCGGCAGGCAGACTCGTCGACGCGGTGACGACTTCCGTCGGCCGGGCCCTGGCGGACGCCGAATCGGAGATCGGCGATATGACTCGGGTGATCGTCCCTGCGGTGGGGAAAACCAAGCTGGACTGGCAACTTCAGGCTCTCATACCTGTCGACATCAATCGTACGAACTGGCGGTTCGCCAGGCAGATGGGGCATCTGGGGGCCGGAGACCAATTCGTGGGCCTCGAGCGCATGTGCGCCGAGGGCGGTCTCGAGCCGGGGGACCGGATCCTGCTCGTCGGGGGCGGTGCAGGCTTCACGTGCACATCTGCGGTCCTCGAATTCCGAGGTTGAGAAGAGGAACGAACGGTTGCGGCCCGGACATTCCGTCCGGGCCGCACCTGTGTGCCGCCGACTTCTAGCGCCGTAGTGAAACCTGCTCGGCCAGAGCCTCGTTCATGAGAACGAACTGAGGATAGGTGTCGTCGCGCAGGTAACCCATCATCGGCGGTACCGCGATCCCCGAGAAGATCTCACCGTGCTCGAGCACGACGCGGCCGTTGCCGGTGTCCTCGATCCTGAAGTAGTGCTCGCCGTCGAAGATTCCCGGAACGCCCACGGTTCCCTTCCATCGCAGCTCTTCGCCTGGATCGACGGTGAGGAGCTTCGGCGTGAAGGTGGATTCTCCGCCGCCGGCTCCGACGAGGACGTTGGTGATCGTGCCGTCGACTGCGAGCTCGCCCACCGAGGACACGATGAACGGATTCCACGACGGATACGACTCACGGTCGGTGAGCACGGCCCACACCTCGTCGGCCGTACCGTCGATCTCGGTGCGTGCGACGAGCGTGTATTCCTTGGTGGACGCCCATGCCGCGTAGACCGCGAGCGGAACGAAGACTACTGCGAGTGTTATCCCGACCCATTTGAGTACGCGCCCCCGTCGGGTGGCCATGAGGGAACCGGCCGTCATATGTCGTGCCCTTTCTGTTCCGAGGTACCTGCCCGTGATTGTCGGGCCGCCGGATCCGGCCGCCTGCGCGGTGCGATCACCGAGGGCAGGAGTCGTCGAGGCTACATGCAGTCGGTTACGGCGACATGGACAGAACGCTGCATTACGGCAACGGTGACCCGTGCATTCGCCGCACCGACTGTGCGCCCCGTCATATGGCGGTTCTTTAGCGGCAGCGAAGTTCGAAAAAAGCTGCGAGAAGTACAGTTTCGGTTCCGTAAGGGTTGCGCGAACAGGGTCTTCGCCAGCGCTGCGCCCCGTCTCGATCGATGACCGGATTGGTGGGAGAGATATGCCCGACACTCACGCGGCCGCACCGACGACACCGGATCTCGTCGCGCGGCTGGAGTACTTCGCGACCACGCGTCCCGACGCGATCGCCGTGGAGTACGTCGACGATCGCGGACATGTGATCGAGGAACAGACGCGGACCTGGTCGCAACTGCATCGCACGGCGTCGGCGACCGGATCGGACCTGCTCGCCCGACACGACCCGCGCGATCGTGTGCTGATCCTGACGGCCCCCGGGCTCGGCTTCCTCAACGCCTTCCTCGGATGTCTCTACGCGGGAATGATCGCGGTTCCGGCACCGCTCCCTACTGACGAGAAGGGGATGAGCCGGCTCGCCCGCATCGTGACGGACGCTGGAGTCTCCGAGATCATCACCACTACGGATCTCGCTCCTGTGGTCGAAGGATGGCTCGGCGAGTCGATGTCCGACAACTGCCCGTCGGTGGGAGTGATCGAGACCGCCGTGCCCGACGAAACGTTGGGATCCCCGTCCCATGCCCAGCCCTTCCATTCCCCGGACGCCATCGCCTTCCTCCAGTACACCTCCGGTTCCACGAGCGACCCCAAAGGTGTGATGGTCACCCGTCGCAACCTGGCCCACAACCTTGCCGTGATCGACCGGGCCAGCCGTCTGCCCGACAGCTCGACGGTGGCCGGCTGGCTGCCTCACTTCCACGACATGGGTCTGATCGGGCAGATCCTGTACCCGCTGTTCGGCGGTCACCGCGGCGTGCACATGTCACCCGCGACCTTCCTGAAGCGTCCCCATCTGTGGTTGAAGATGCTCAGCGATTTCCGTGCGGCCGGCACGGTCGCACCGAATTTCGCTTTCGACATGTGTGTGCGGCGGGTGACCGAGGAGCAGATCCGCGACCTCGATCTGAGCAAGATCCGGACGGTCCTCAACGGGTCGGAACCGATCCGAGCCCAGACGCTTCGCGCGTTCGCGGACCGTTTCGCCGGTGCCGGGCTCGCGGTCGAAGCACTGTGTCCCTGTTACGGGTTGGCGGAGAGCACGCTCATGGTGACCTCCGACGACCCGGAGCCGTTCCATGTCCTCGAGGTGGACGAGGATGCGTTGGCGGAGAACCGCGTGGTACCAGCGGTCGCAGATGGTCTCAGAAGCCTCGTGAGCTGTGGCCGCGCGGAGGGTCTCGACGTCGCGATCGTCGATCCACGGACCGAGGCGCGAATGGTCGACGGCCGGATCGGGGAGATCCGTGTGAGAGGAGCAAGCGTCGCTGCCGGATACTGGAACAACGCTGCCGCCACCGCCGAGACCTTCGAGCGGACCGTGGACGGTCTGGGAGGTTATCTCTGCACAGGTGATCTCGGTGCCTTCGTGGACGGACGGCTGTACGTCACGGGCCGCGCGAAGGACGTCATCATCGTCAACGGGCGCAACCTCTACCCCCAGGACATCGAGCATTCGTCGCGGGAAGCGCACCCGGCCCTGGCCGGGGGACTGGCAGCCGCGTTCGGCACGGGGGAGAACGACGGTCGCATCGTCGTCGTGCAGGAAGTCGCAGACGGTGGCGGCGACGCGAACTGGGCCGACGTCCGGTCCTGCATACGCGAGCGGATTCGACTCGACCACGGAGCCGCCGTGGCCGCGATAATCCTGACGCCACGGAAAACTGTGTCGCGCACCACGAGCGGCAAGATCCGCCGCGCAGAGATGCGGACGCGATTCCTCGACGGAGCATTCGACGAGATCGCGATCGGATCGGTACTCGGGCGCGTGAACGCATGAGTCCACGGTCGTCGAACGATGTTCCCGTCGAGGTCGCGCTGCGCGCCGTGCTCGACGGACTGTCTCCGGCAGCATGCGAGACTCTCGACGCGCGGGATGCCTTCCCCGAGCGGACCATCGCAGCGTTCGACGCGATCGGCCTGCAGCGCCACTACATTCCGGTCGCCGACGGCGGTGAGCTCGTCGACTACGACCGCACCGGCAGGTTGATGCGCGAAGTCGCGTCGTTCGACGTGACCCTCGCGGTGGCACACGGCAAGACCTATCTCGGCGCGGTCTGTGTGTGGATCGCCGGTTCTCCCGCCCAACGGGCCCGTCTGGCCGAGATCGTGGGCGCGGGCGGTGCGGTCTCCTGGGCGCTGACCGAGCGAGGCCACGGCAGCGATCTCCTCGCCGGAGAGGTCGTCGCGGAAGCGACGGACGTCGACGCCGTCACCCGCTTCCGGCTCACCGGGGAGAAATGGCTGATCAACAATGCGACGCGAGGCGCCGCACTCTGCGTCCTGGCACGCACGTCGTCCGATGCCGGGCCGAGAGCGTACAGCCTGGTGCTGGTCGAGAAGGCGGAGCTGACCCCGGACAGCTGGCAGACCCTCCCGAAGGAACTCACTCACGGTATTCGTGGCGCGGACATCAGCGGGATCCGCTTCGACCAGGCATCCGTCCCCGCCGACGCGATCGTCGGCGGTGTGGGGCGCGGCCTCGAGATCGTGCTCTCGGCCATGCAGCTCACCCGCACCATGTGCTGCTATCTTTCACTCGGGGCGTCCGACCATGCGCTGGCGATCGCGGGTGGTTTCGTACTGGGCAGGGAACTCTACGGACGTGCGCTCCTCGAGCTGCCCGCAGCCCGCGCGGTCGTCGCCGATGCAGTGGCAGCCCACGTGCTGGCCGAGGCCTTCACCACCTTCGCTGCGCGCAGTGTCCACGCGCTGCCGCAGGAGCACTCCGCGATCGCCGCGGCCGCGAAGTACCTCGTGCCGACGCTCGTCGAAAATTCGATGGTTTCCGTCCGCCGTCTGGTGGGGGCGCGATCGCTCGTCGTCGGTTCCACCGACCACGGGACGTTCTCGAAGATCGAACGTGACCACCGCATCGTCTCGTTGTTCGACGGCAACACCATCGTCAACCTCACGACTCTCGTGAGTCAGTTCCCCGTTCTGCTGGGGCGGAGAGGTGAGGCCGGTGCCGGCGAGGACGACGCCCTCCGGGTCGCGGCCGATCCGAACGCCGAGCTACCCGAGTTCCGTCCGGAACGTCTGTCCCTGTTGCCGAAACGCGGGCTGTCGGTGCTGCGATTCCTGCGCCGGGTGGCAACGGACGGCTCTGCCGGCCGCGGGCTGAGTGGCCCTGTCGCCGACGAAGTGCGCACCGGTGTCACCGGACTCGCCGCCGAGCTGGACCGATTGACCGCACAGGTGCATTCGCAGCCACGCGCCTCGGTGGAGACCTCGGTCGAGGCGTTCGATGCGGCCGAACGCCTTGCCGCGTGCATCGCCGGCGCTGCAGCGGTCGCGGTATGGGTGCACGGTTGCGATACCCGGGCAGGGGACGGCAACCCGCTGTGGCAGAACGCGTTGTGGTTGCGACTCGCGCTGCATGCGGTGGCGGACGCACTCGGCATGCCGACGGACAGGCCGGATCACCTCACCGACGAGGCGGTCATGGTGTTCGCGGACGCGACGGCCTTCGGACACAAGATCACACTGCTTCCCGGCGGGTCGGGGCACGGGGTGAACACGAACTCGACGGATGCGGAGGCATCATGACGATTGCCCACCCCACGAGCGACATCGAATCGCTGTTCGGCGATCCCTACGACATCGACAATCCGCTCGGTGCCCACCGCATCGTCGAAGCGGACGAGCGGGACGAGATACTCGTTGATGCCGAAAATGCTCTTCTCGGAGCCGGTTTCGATGCACACTTCGTTCCGGCGGACCTGGGTGGCAGGTTCGAATCGGTCCCGGCCCTCGTCGACACGCTCCGGCCGGTGTTCGCGCGCGACGCAGCTCTCGGACTGGGCTACGGAATCACCACCTTCATGGCGGCGCTCAACGTCTACGCAGCCGGAGATGGGCGGCAGAAGAGAGAAATCGCTGATTCGGTACTCGCCGGGAACAAGATTTCGGTCGCATATCACGAACTCGATCACGGCAACGACTTCACGTCCAACGAATGCGCCGCCGTCCAGGACGAGGACATCCTCCGCCTACGAGGTGGAAAGCAGTTGATCAACAACATCGAGCGCGCACACAGCGCTGTGGTGTTCGCTCGGACCGATCGGGTCGAGGGGCCGCGTGCACACTCGCTCTTCCTCGTGCCGCTGGACGATCCGGTGATCGACCGGACCACGCGCTACCGCACGCTGGGCTTGAGGGGCTGCCGGCTCGGGGGTGTCGATTTCGGCGGAGTCTCGCTCCTCGATACCGACCGCATCGGTGCGCGTGGGGCGGCGGTCGAGATTGCACTGCGTTCCTTCCAGGTGAGCCGATGCATCGCAGCGGGCGCTGCACTGGGACCCGTCGACGAAGCGTTGTTCCTCGTACTGAAGTTCGCCCGGGAACGGTGTCTCTACGGCCGACGGCTCGTGGAACTTCCACATGCCCGCGCCGTCCTGGGCGACGCCTTCGTCGATCTGCTCGTCGCCGAGGCGATGGTTCGCGAAACGGCACGTGCCCTCCATACTTCGCCTGCCGGGGCGGGAGCGCTGTGCGCAGCGACGAAGTATCTCGTCCCGCGCATGCTCGAGGACACCA
This sequence comes from Rhodococcus sp. 852002-51564_SCH6189132-a, assembly GCF_001665495.1. NCBI lineage: Bacteria > Bacillati > Actinomycetota > Actinomycetes > Mycobacteriales > Nocardiaceae > Rhodococcus > Rhodococcus sp. 852002-51564_SCH6189132-a. Next base: position 9,366 of record NZ_LZMJ01000070.1, on the reverse strand, counting down.
TGCGATCGCTGTCGGTGCTCCTCGGCGCACGCTTCTATCTGCGCCGCGGACCGTACGCGATGTTCGGCAAGCACTTCCGTGACATCCCCGCACTGGCGATCGGACACGCCGGAGGCGTCAGCTGTCAGCTCACGATCCTCTCACAACTGGCACGGATCACCAGATTGGACGGTGCGGATCTGCCTGATTCCGACACGGCAGATGTCCTACCCCCTGTGAGGTTCGACGAGTTGGCCCTCGTCGGGCGATCGGCGGATCCGATGCTGCTCGGCTTGCGGGCACGACTCGATCCGGTCGACGACATCGATCGAGCTCTCGCACATGCGCTCGGTGAGCTTTCTCACGGCGCCCGGGCCCTGGGACCTGCCGCGACAGGAGTCGCCACCACCCCTTCCGCTCTGCGCCTGACCGAGCGCTACGCGCTGCTCGTCGCCGCGGGCGCGGTGACGCTCGCATCCGACGGGAAGGACGCGTGGGCGCGTCGTGCGAAACGTCGCCTCGTGGCCAGGCTGTACAGACAGCGCATACCGGCCCCGGACGACGGGACCGTGCTCACCGAACTCCTCGGACGTGCCGAACACGGCCGGGCTTTCGACCTGGCCGCCAGGCCGGTCGCTCGCCGCCTTCCGTAACACCTGAAGCCGACTCCACCGATCAGCGGAGGACACAATGGACAACATCGGACACGTCGAGATCGCCGACTGGCTCTCCTCGCGGGTGGCCGGATTCCTCGACCGACACATCGATTCGATCGACATCGACCGACCCCTGGCCGAGTACGGATTGGATTCCGTCTACGCGCTGACCCTCTGCGGCGAGATCGAGGACACCTTCGAGATCGAGGTCGAGCCGACGCTGGCATGGGACCACCCGACGATCGCCGCGATGGCCCGATTCCTCGAGACACAGACCACACGGACGTCGGCATCGTGACCGCGATGGACACACATTCGAGGCATCGTCGGGTCGGTGTGGTCGGCATCGACTGTGTATTCCCCGGGGCTTCCGGGCGGGAACAGTTCTGGGAGTTGCTCGTCCGAGGCGAACACGGTATCTCCGAGATCCCCTCCACGCGCTGGCTGGTGCCGGACGCACCCGGCAGCGTGCCGCCTGCGGGTTACATCGACGATCCGGCCGGATTCGATTGCTCGTTCTTCGGAATCAACCCCACCGAAGCTTCGGGAATGGATGTGCAGCAGCGACTCGTTCTCGAAGCAGCGTGGCGCGCGTGCGAGGATGCCGGGATCGCTCCGGCGAGTCTCGCCGGAACCTCCACCGGCGTGTATGCCGGTGTGATGTCCAGTGATTGGACGGCCCTGAACGTCGCGGATCCCGCCGCGATGTCACCGCATCTCGGCGCGGGAAGCGGGCAGTGCATGATCGCGAACCGGGTGTCCTACCACCTGGATCTGCGCGGGCCCAGCATGTCCGTCGATACCGCGTGCTCGTCCTCGCTCGTGGCCTTCTACCTGGCCGCGCAGGCGATCCGGGCGGGCGACTGCGACGTCGCGTTGGTGGCCGGGGTCAACGTCATGCTGTCGCCCGCACTCCCCGCCTTCTACAGCTCTACCGGATTGTCGGCACCGGACGGGCGATCGAAACCGTTCTCGGCCGGCGCGAACGGGATCGGGCGCGGGGAGGGAGTGGGTGTCGTCGTGCTCCGTGTCCTCGACGACCAGGTCGAGGCCTCCGGGACGGTGTATGCGGAAGTACTCGGAGGCCGGGTCGGCCACGACGGTCGCAGCAACGGTCTGACGGCCCCCAGCAAGTGGGCGCAGGTCGATGTTCTCCGTCGTGCACTCGACGCCGGAGACGTTTGTGCAGGCGACGTGGACTTCCTGGAAGCGCACGGTACCGGAACGACGCTCGGTGACATGATCGAGGCCAATGCCTTGGGCGAAGTGTTCTCCGGCAGAGCGGCCCCCTGCCTCATGGGTTCGGTCAAAGGCAACGTGGGGCACCTCGAAGGCGCCGCCGGCATCGCCGGCGCCATCAAGGCGTGTCTCGCCCTCGAGCATCGGATTCTGCCCCCGTCCCTGTTCGCCGTCGACGAGAATCCGAAGTTGGGGCTTGCCGACAAAGGCCTCTCGCTTGCCACCGGCCCCACCCGGCTGCCTGCACGTGCGATCGCCGGTGTGAGCAGCTTCGGCATGGGCGGCACCGATGTGCACATGCTGTTGCGGGGGGTGCCCACCCCGCGACTACGACCGAGTGGGTCGTCGATAGGGGTGGTCACCGTCTCCGCCGCCACCCCCGCCGCGCTGTCCGTGAATATCGCGCGTGTCGCGGAGTACCTCGACGGGGTGTCGGACAGCGACTTCGCGCGTGTTTCCCGAGGCACGAATCTCGTCAAGTCGGATCGCCGCGTGCGGCTCGCGGTGGCTGCTCCGGATCGGCGGACGGCGGTCGCGCAGCTTCGGACCCGGCTCAGAGACCATGTGGCGTCCGGCCTTCCACCGAATCGGGTGCGTCCCCGCGTCGCCTTCCTGTTCACCGGCCAGGGGTCGCTCACCGCAGGGGTCGCCCGGCGCCTCGCATCGTCGATTCCCGCCGTCCGCACGCATGTGGACCGAGCACTGACCTTGTTCCCCGACGACGTTGCAGCGACCGTCGAGCAACTTCTCCTCGGTCCGCCCACGGAGGAGACCGTTCGTGTCGTCGAGACGGATTCCGCGTCGAGCCAGCCGGCGATGTTCGTTCTGCAGTATGCCCTGACCGGGGCGTACTCGGATCTCGGGATCCGGCCCGCCGCTGTGCTCGGGCACAGCATCGGAGAGATCGCCGCCGCGACGATCACCGGCGCCCTCCCCCCGGAGGCCGCAGCGGAATTGGTCCTGGCCCGCGGACGCGCGATGCGTGACCTGCCCGAAACCGGGGCGATGTCGAGCGTCGAGATGTCGGTCGATGCCGCCCGGGAGTGGATCGGTTCGCGCACCGACGTCGTGATCGCCGCAGACAACGGTCCCGCTCGGGTCGTGCTGGCCGGGACGGGGGCCGCGATCGAAGAGGCCGAACGCGCACTGGACGGCAGGTCGCCGAGGCGGCTCGCGGTCACCCATGCGTTCCACTCGCCTCTCGTGGCGGGGGCAGGGGCTGCGTTCGCTCGCTCCATGGAAGGAAGGATCGGCCGAGGGGTTCCGGGGATTCCGTTCTTCTCGACGTTGCGGGGTGCGAAGATCGCGGAGGCACTCGACCTCGTGTACTGGAGCGAGCAGATCTCCGCGCCGGTGCAATTCCGGACCGCGCTCGCGGAACTGCTTGCGACAGAGCCCACCCATCTGCTCGAGATCGGGCCACGGGCCGTGCTGACATCGCTTGCCGCCGAACAAGGCGGTGCGAGAATCACCCGACTGGCACCGCTGGACGGAGAACGATCGACCGGCATCGAATTCGCTTACTCGGTTGCACGTCTCTACGAGGACGGCGCAGATGTTCGATGGGACGGCCTGTACCGGCCCGAAGATGTGGTGCCGGTGCGCATGCCCGTCTACGAGTTCGACCACGACCAGCACGTTCTGCCGCTCTACCCCGGGGGCCGGTTGCCGCAGTCCCGCGGACCGGAGGTGTCCGAGGACGATCGTTCCGCTCGGGACACTTCGGTGGAACAGGTAGTCCCACCGTCCGCCACCGGGATCTCTCGTGACGACTCTCCGGAACCGGTCGGTGTCGTATCGATCGACACCCGCGACATTGCGCTGATCGTGCGCGAAACCATCGGGGAGATCAGCGGATACGCGACGAGCGTGATCGAGGAGGGCGCGCGACTGCGCGAGGATCTCGGATTCGACTCGATCCTCGCGATGCAGCTCGCCGATCGGCTGGCGGAGCGTGTGCGATTCGACGAACCGCCCGAGATCACCGAGTTCGTCGAAAGTCTGGTCACCGTCGACACCCTCATCGAGTTCGCGGTTCGCCGGTCGGAAGGGAAACGATGAATACGTTCATACTCGGAACCGGCACGGCGCTCCCGAACGATCCCGTCGACAACACTCTCCTCCACGAGACCTTCGGGATCAATGCGCAGTGGGTCGACCATTTCGTGGGTACACGGACCCGCTACTTCGGTGTCGATCTCGACTCCGGTGAGCAGACCCACGGTGTCGTCGACCTCGGTACCGAGGCAGCGGAGGCTGCGATCGGTGCGGCCGGGATCGACCGGGTGGATCTGGACTTCATCGTTCTTGCGACGGCCACGCCCGACACGCTCATGCCGACCGCCGCCACCGGGGTCGCCGATCGGCTCGGTCTCGACCTCATCCCCGCATACCAGGTGCAATCCGGTTGCGCCGGCGCAGTCCAGGCGTTGGACGTGGGGCGCCGGTTGCTCGACGACGATCATCGAACAGGTCTCGTCATCGGGGCCGATGTGTGTGCCAAGCACATGGTCCTCGATCGTGGGGCCGGAGCCATGCCGCCTTCGAAACTGGTCAACTACATGCTCTTCGGCGACGGGGCCGGCGCCGTGGTCATCTCGGCCGACCCGGACGGCGCGCTCATGCGACTGGGGCGGGTCGTCTCCCGATTCGAGGGACGGAACCGTCTGCCCGGTCAGGTCATCGAGTGGTTCGGCGATGCGGACCTGTCTCGGTGGATTCGCACCGAGACAGGTACGGACCGGCAGGCCGTCACCGAGGACTACAAGGCAATCGAACTGTATGTGCCGCACATGGCCGGCGAGATGTTCACCGATCTGCTGCGCCTCGCGAGGTGGAAGGTCGAAGAGGTCGACTACGTTCTGCCCCCGCAACTCTCGGGGAAGATGTCCCCTCGTATCCGGGCTGCGCTGGGTGCCGATCGTGCAACAGAGATCAGCTGCGTGGCCGAGACGGGCAACAGCGGCAACGCCCTCTCCTTCCTTCAGCTCGACCGTCTCGCCCGGTGCATCGAACCCGGGCAGCGCGCAATTGCGGTCGCGATCGAATCGAGTCGCTGGATCAAGGGTGGCTTCGCAGTGGAAGGAGTCAATCCGTGACCGACCTGGTGTCGACACCGATCGCCGACGAGAACGTGAACGGCGACATCCGACCATCCTCGCCGGATGTATCGGGCCTCGAGCGCATTGTCGAACTGAAGCGCGACGGACGGCTCGAGAGTGAGGTCGTCGAACTGCAGTCCGTCCTCGCGGCTCTTCCTGAGACCGACCGTCCGGCCGCATCTCGGTTGTTGTCGTCGTTCGAGGGCCGATCCGTCGACGCAGGCTCGGCGCACCGCGTCGTCGGTGTCGCAGTGCTCGGCAGTACGACGGTCCGCGGCGTGACGGGAGCCTTGACGGCAGAAATGCTCCGCCATGGCCTGGTTCCCGCGGTGAGGGTGGGAGGATTCGGCCGCTGGAGCCTCGAACTGCGCGATCCCTCCGCAACGGTCTTCGAGCACGGCCCGCACCTGACTCTGTGCCTGTTGGACGCGTCGATCGTCACCGATCGGCTCCGGGCACCGTGGACGGTCGACGATCTCCTCGAGGCCCTCGACGACGCATATGCGGACCTGGTGGTCGCTGTCGACACGCACGGCGACGCCCGGACTCTGGTCGTCAACACGGTGCCGCTCCCACCACGAATCCTCGCGATGCTGGTCGATCTCGAGTCGCGGGGACGTGCGGCCGCGGCATGGCGTCGCTTCAACACCGCACTCGCGGAACTCGCTCTCGACAGGTCTCGACTGCACGTCGTCGATTCGGAGTCGATCCTGTGTGTCACTGGTCCGTTGTCCGACGAGCGCATGGCAGCCTATGCCCGGGTCGAACTCGGTGACGCGTTCCTTGCGGAGGTCGCCCGGCAGGTCGGGCACATCGTACGGAGCACCCGGGGCATGACGCGAAAGTGCCTCGCCCTCGACCTCGACGGCACTCTCTGGGGTGGCATTCTCGCCGAGGCGGGACCACACGGCATCGTGCTGCGCGACGGGCCTCGCGGAGCGGCCTTCAACGCCGTCCACGACGTGGTGCGACAGTTGGCTGCCCAGGGCGTCCTCGTTGCGGCGCTGAGCAAGAACGACGACGCGGCGGTCCGCGAAGTGTTCGCCACGAACGACGCCATGGGTCTGACGGAGGACGACTTCGTTGCGATAATCGCGAACTGGGATCCGAAGCCTCTCAACCTCGGTGAATTGGCCGGACGGCTCAACATCGGCACGGATTCGTTCGTGTTCGTCGACGACTCCGCGTCCGAGTGCGGGTCGATGCGTACCGCCCGACCGGAGGTCGAGGTGATTCGGGTGGACGCGGACGAACCGGCCCTGCACGTGCCGCGGATACTCCGCGACGGTTGGTTCACCACGGCGCACGTGACCGAGGAAGACCGTGCGCGTCCGGTCCGGTACCGCCGCGAAATCGGCAGGCACGAACTACGCGCCACAGCCGGGAGCGTCGAGGACTACCTCGCTGCGCTCGACACCGCCGTGGTCGTCAGGGCGCCGCGCATCACGGAGATCCCGCGGGTTTCCCAGATCACGCAGCGGACCAACCAGTTCAACCTGACCACGGTGCGGATGGACGAGGCTGCGGTGACGGTATGGATGAACGGTCCGTCGACATCTGTTGCTGCGGTGTGGTGTTCGGACCGATTCGGTGATCACGGGATGGTCGGATGCCTGTTCCTCGAGCGCGACGGAGCGGAGCTGCACATCCGCAACTTCGCATTGTCGTGCCGGGTGCTCGCCCGAGGTGTCGAAACGGCGATTCTCGGATCCGTGGTGGACGCGGCATGGTCGGAGGGCGCGCACAGCGTTGTCGGATGGTATCGACCCTCCCCGAAGAACGGCATCGTGGCGACGTTGTACTCCGAGAACGGGTTCTGCTCGGCCGATGCCGATGCCGAGGGCCGGCAGCACTTCGTGCTGACGGCCGGCGACTCCGTCCCCCCTTCCCCCTACGTCCGTCTGACGCGAGAGGACAGTCCGTCATGAACGCCGAAGAATTCGTCGAACTCGTATGCGCACAAACCGGAATGCACGTCGGCACGGATCATCTCGATCTGCCGTTCGACGCCCTTCCTGCCTGGGACTCGATGTATCTGCTCACGGTTGCGACTGCTGTCGAGGCGCGCACCGGTCGTTCGTTGAACGTGGCGGACGCGCTCGAATGCGCATCACTGGGGCAGCTGCGAAACCTCGTGGGCGCATGAACAGCGTGGATCTCCTGCCTTTTCCGAAACCGCGCAGGCACACCGAATACTTCTCGACCGCCATGGCAGGGCGGCCTCTCGTTCACCTCGGAACAGAAGCCGACGTGAGCGGACTGCTCGACCGGTCCGGTCGCCGTCCTGCCGCTTCGGCGACCGCGCACGTGATACGAGCGATCGCCGAGACCGTGGCGCAGCATCCGGACGCCAACTGCACATTCCACCGGCTGCCGTTCCCCATGCTGTCGCGCCCTCGCGACGTCTCGGTGAAGGTCGCATTCGACGTGGAGGTCGACGGTGTGCGGACAGTGCAGTCCGACGTGCTGATGCGAGCCGATCGGCGGACGCCGAGCGAGATCCACGAATGGATGCAGCACACGCGCAGTCGGATGCAGAACGGCCGTGGGCGTACACGCCTCCTGTCGGCCCTACCGAGGTCCGTCGGCCGCAGTGTGTTCGCGTCGATGACGATTGCGCCTGTGCGACATCGTTTCCTGGGCACGATTGCGGTGACGTCGCTGGCACACCGTCGCGTCGGTACGTTCTTCTCTGATGGTGGCACGACAGTGACCGTGGGGGTGGGGCATGCGCATCGGCGTCCCACCGTGCAGGACGACAGCATCGAGATTCGGAGCGTTCTTCCACTGTCGATGACCTTCGATCACAGGGTCATCGACGGCGCGCTCGCGGCCGACATTCTGGGAGACCTCGTTCGGCATTTGGAGCGGTGCACGGTACCCGCCTCCCACACCCGATCGGAAGTGTGATGATGAATTACCTCGACGAAGTGAAAACGCACGTCCTGCTCCACGGTCGCGCGCAGGGTATCGATGCGGCGGAATGTCGCAGGGTCCTCGGTACGATCCGAACGCTCGAGGACGATGAACACGGCTGGGCATCACGGTGGACGGCCGAGGCCTCGAAGTATCGTGAGCGGGGACGTGCGCTGGATGCGATCGCTCGCGACAATCTGGCACGATTTCCGTTCGCAGCGACGGAAATGCAGGAGAACGCATCGGCCCGTGCAGTATTCGAGTTCGGGAAATGGGCACGTTCGTCCGGGGTCGCGGAGAACCTCGCGGTGGAGTACAACGGCTCCCGGACGACCGCATGGTTCGGCTCCGTGGACACCGACGGACCGGCCCCTCTGGTGGTCGTACTCGGGGGCATCGTCAGTCCCAAAGAGCAGTGGGGGCGATTGCTTCCTCATTTCCGGAAACTCGGCATCGCAGCCGTCGTGATCGATCTGCCGGGGGTGGGCGCACACCGGAGCGCGCTCTACGGACCGGACTCCGAAGGCTACGTTTCGGCTGTCGTCGATGCCGCGGCGACCCGCATGCGACTGTCCGGTGTCTACGGCCTGGCCATGAGTTTCGGGGGCACGGTGATGCTTCGTGCGGCGGCGGCCGACCCGAGAATCCGAGGGGTTGTTGCGGTCGGATCTCCCACGCAGTACACCTTCGTCGATCCCTGGGTGCAGAAGGCGATGCCGGCGATCACCCGTCGTACGCTCGAGTCGGTCACCGGCGCACAGGACCTCCCGTCGCTGTTGCCGGAACTTGCGCTCGATCGGCAGCACCTCGGCCGTTTGATGATTCCGGTCCACTACATCCGAAGTCTGCGGGACGAGATCGTGCCGACAGCGGACGCGAATGTGCTGATCGCCCATCTCGCTCGGGCAGCGGTCGTCGATTTCGACGATGTGCACGGATCGCCCCATCACGCCGACGCGGTGAGGATGCGCTCGTTGTCCGCGCTGCTCGAGATGATCCGTCCCGGCTCCCTGTCTGCCCGGACGTTGTCTGCAGTGCTGATGGCAGGTGAACGGGTTTCGCTCGTATCGCCCGTCGATCTGGGCAGGAGGGTGCCGGCATGACCCCGACGGTGGTGTGTTTCCATCACGCCGGAGGAAGCGCTGCCGCATACCGGGACTGGGGATCCGAGCACGACCTCCGTATCCATGCGGTGTGCCTGCCCGGGCGGGACGGACGGCGGAACGAACCGTCGCCGACGTCCATGGACTCGCTGGTCGAGCAACTCGACGACGAGCTCGGTGAGCTACTCGCCACCGAGCATGTCCTCTTCGGGCACAGCATGGGTGGGACGATCGCTTACGAGTTGGGGGTTGGGGGGGGTGGCCCCCACCCCCCGGTTGGGCGGGGGGTGGTAGTTGGTGGGGGGGATACCCCCCCACTGGACCCCCCCGGGGTGACCCAACCCCAGAATACCCCAGGAGACATAGCCCGGT
>NZ_LZMJ01000069.1:0-1019 GCF_001665495.1 Rhodococcus sp. 852002-51564_SCH6189132-a | reverse complement strand
AACCCACCCCCGCCCCGGCCGCTGCCGGCCCCCCCCGGCGGGGGCGGGGGGGGGGGGGGGGGGGCAAACCGCGCGTGGGGTTGGGGGGGCGGGGGCGCACCGGGGGGGCGGGGCGGCGCGGGCGGCGCCGACTTCACCGAGTACCGCACCTGGCTCGAGGACCACGGGGTCGACTGCTCGTCGGTGCGGATCTCGCAGACCGCCCACACCGCCCGCTTCGTGTGCACTACCGACCTGGACATGGCGCAGATCGCCTCGTTCTACCCCGGTGCGATGTCCGAGGCCCGCGAGATCTCCATCGCCGACGTGGTGAGCAAGCACAGCGTCGACCTCGTGCTCGTCGGCGCCAACGATCCCGACGCGATGATCCGGCACACCGAGGAGTGCCGCCGGCTCGGCGTCCCGTTCGTCGCCGACCCGTCCCAGCAGCTCGCCCGCCTGGACGGGCAGCAGGCCGAGCAGCTCATCGACGGCGCCGAGTACCTGTTCACCAACGAGTACGAGTGGGGACTGCTGCTGCAGAAGACCGGTCTCACCGAGGACGAGGTGCAGACGAAGGTCGGCATGCGCATCACCACCCTCGGCGGTGACGGCGCGACGATCGTCGACCGCGACGGCAACCAGGTGCAGGTCGGTGTGGTGCCCGAGCGCGCAAAGGTCGACCCCACCGGTGTGGGCGACGCCTTCCGCGCCGGCTTCCTGCTCGGACACCGCTCCGGCCTGAGCATCGAACGGGCCGCGCAGCTGGGCTCGCTGGTCGCGGTGCACGTCCTCGAGACCACCGGCACGCAGGAGTGGAACTTCGACCGCACCGACGCCCTCAAGCGTCTCGCCGACGCCTACGGCACCGCCGCCGCCGACGAGATCGGCGCGATTCTCGGCGCCTGAGCGGCGGAACACCCGATCCTGGAAACGCGGCCGGGGCCCCCCCAAACCCCCCGGGGTTGGGGGCGGCGCCGGGCGGGGGGGGGGGGGGGAAAAGAACCCGGGGGCGCCGGGGCCGGGGGGGGGGGCCCGAC